>CAYRND010000123.1:0-12142 GCA_964425365.1 uncultured Phycisphaeraceae bacterium | reverse complement strand
GTGTAAGCGATCGGTTGCCTGTTGTTCGGGCCGTATTTTTCGCCCCTCAGTTCCCCAGTGTTTGCGAGGGAACTGAGGGGCGAAAAATACTTGTATAGAGGAGATAAATGGGGGAGCGCAGAATCAATCTTCAAACAATGTCAGGTGTCCCTATATTCTGAGTTTGAAAATGTCTGGCGTCCTCTTTTTCTGCCTATTTCAGGTAGACGGTTACGTCTGAGGGTTTCAGTTGTCCGGTGGGTGAATTTCGCCAGGAGTACCAGGGTTCTTCGGGGTCTGGTGCGGGTTGTGTTTTTTTGTTGAAGTTAACGACGATTTTTGCGTGTCCGATGTTGGATTCACGTTCGACGATCATGAGGTTTTCGTTATCTGAGATCGGGAAGGCGAGTTCGTTATTAGCGGCGCCGCCGAGCATATTTCGAGCGGTGAAGAGTTTCCGGTATTCGTCTTCTTCGCGAGTTGATCCGGGTCGATCTCTCATATTCCAGCCGCCGCCGAAGATGGATATTCCGGGGCAGATGAGTGATAGCATCTGGAAGAAAGCTGACACCGGCCAGCCGTGTATATCGACGCCTTCGAACCCGACGCTATCGTGTGTATGGGTATATCCGAGCAGCCAGGAATCGGTGGGCATAGCGAGCATCTGTTCGCCGATGAGGTGTTGTATAAATTGTCCGGTGAATTTATTCCATCGCATATTGAGAAGGCCCCAGGTGATCCAGCTGATCTGGAACATACTGACGAGGTCGTGAGCGGGAACCTGTTGAGGTCCGAAGCATTCGGCCATGAGAATAGCGTCTTGATTAACTGATCTGATAGCGGTACGAATTTCGTCGAGCAGAGTGAAGATAGCGTGTGCGTGTTCATGAGGTTGGAGGTTAATTCGGCCGTTCCAGTTACCGCCGCGGTATGATACTGCGTCGACCCGGAACCCATCGGCGCCCCACTGCCGGCAGCATTCGACGGCGTATTCTGTGAGGAATGTTCTGAATCCTGAAGAAGCGGGGTCGATACAGCAGTTACCCCAGATGGGGTGAGGTGAGACATTCCCCTGGGCGTCGCGGTAGAACCAGTCTGGGTTGGTTTTGATGTAATTGCTTGTGGGTACGACGAGGTTGACGAGCAGGTCGAACAGTACGTGCAGGCCGCGTTGGTGGGCTTCGTCGGTGAGTCGTTTGAGGTCGTCGAAGGTACCGAGTGAGGTATCGAGAGCGTAGTAGTCTGAGGTGCCGTATACACCGACGTGCCAAGGCAGGAGGTAGATGGTATTGAAGCCGATATCTTTGAGGTAATCGAGTTTATTGGTGATGTTATTGAAGGATCCTGCGTGTTGGAGGCTGATTTCGTAGATGGTTGCTGTTTTAGCCCAAGCGGGCCGATCGTCTGGAGGTTTATAGCCAGCGTGTCGGGCGAGGTAATTACCGGAGGCGGGTACGGCGTGGGTCCAGTGTGCCTGGTTGAAGATAAAGGTTTGGGCGGCGACGTTTATTTCGTCGCCGGGTTTGATGAAGGCTTCGCATTCGAATTCGTTTTCGAGTGCGACGGTATTGTTATGGCCGTAGATACCGATGACGACCGGGCAGTGGTAAGGCAGTGGTATGACGCTGACATGGAGTTCGGGATCGTTATTATAGAAGAATGCGGACCCGATGAACCGATCTGGTGCAGACACTTTGAGTCGGTAGTGATCGCCGATGGTATCTTCTTTATCGAAGATTCTGGGTCGATCGAGCAGGGTGTTGAGTGGCCGGTCGACGATATTTCTGGCCATGGGTATGGAGACTCGTGTGTGTTCGGATTCGCCTGCGGTGATACCGATGGTGAGGAGTGTTGCGGAGAGCAGTTTATCCGGTTGCGTGTTTCGGCCGTTGAGTTCGCAGCGTTTGATAGTGAGTTGTTGTTCGATGCGGTCGGGGTTAGTGAGCAGTTTGAATGATTGAGTAGCGGTATATGGAATGGACTGGTCGGTGCCGGGTCCGGCCTGTAGCAATTCGTAATGGAGGGTGATTTGAGCGTGGCGTGATGTTTTGTTTTGTTCGCAGTTTACGAGTTGGGGAGTAAGTGGAGGTCGATCGGCGATATTGAGATCGAACCCGGAATGCTGGTTTGGTGGGAGGATGGTGATATCGCGGTATTTGAGGCCGGTCCAAGTGCCTTTGATGGGGTCGAAATCGAGTTGGAAGTGATCGTGTTGTATGGAAGTTTGTGCGGAGGCAGGCATAGAGAGATATCCCGTATAAAAGCAAATTGCCGGTGTTGAATCCGCTGATGTCAGGTGAGACGGATATCATTATGCAGATTTTCATTGGCAGGTGTTAAGAATAATGTTGGAAAAGGGTGATAATTTGGTGGCCGGGGGGGTGGTATTTGGTTTTTGTGTGGGTTTCAGTAGAGAAGCAATGATAGTTGGGGGGGGGGTGAGATTGGTTTGGTGGGATCAGCACGGTCAAGCTTGAGGCTTGTTCACGCCATTTTCCAGGGTTTCCATTTTGCTCCTTTTTGACACCCTTTTCTAAGTCCTGGACACATGGAAATGTCTGGCGTCCCTTTTTTTCATGCTGCGGCGGCGGGTGGTTTTGCCAGTGAGAGTATGGCTTTAGTGATATCGGTTGGGCAGAGCGAAGCGTTTGTGATAGCGGCTTGAGTGACGGCTTTCGGCATGCCGTATACGACGCATGTTTCCTGGCTTTGTGCGAGTATGGTAGCGCCTTTCTGGTGGAGTATACGAGCGCCAGACAGGCCGTCGTCGCCGATTCCTGTGAGTACGACAGCGAGCGTTCGTGATCCTGTTGCGTCTGCAGCAGATTCGAAGAGAGCGGAGACAGATGGTTTATAGACTGCTGATTGCGGTTGGTCGTCGACTTTGAGGGTCCACTTAGCGAGTCCATTTTTCTGCAGGTGTATATGTCGGCCGCCTGGCGCGACGTAGACGGTTGATTTATTGAGGTTCATACCGTTTTCAGCGTGCAGCACGTTCAAGCCGGTGATATCGTTGAGTCGTTCGGCCATTGATCGCGTGAATATTTCGGGCATATGTTGTGCGATGACGATGGGGGTGGTCATTGATTCATGAAGTGATCCGATGATTGTTTCGAGCACGGGCGGTCCGCCGGTGCTGGATCCGATGCAGATGACGTCGAACTGTCCGTGTTTGAATTCTGGCGGCCGGTCTGTGGTATGTGCGTGGTGTTGGTCATCGGATTTAGCGAACCGTTTTGATTCTGCGAGTCCTTTGATGCGATTAAGCAGGTCATCTTTCATTTTATTGACGTTGAGAGAGACCTGTGACATTTCTTTTGCGAGCACATCAGCGGCACCGAGTCTGAGCGCCTGCAGTGACGCGTGTGAACCTTCGGTGGTAAGTGAGCTGACCATGAGTACCTGTGTAGGCGACTCCCGCATGATTCTCCGCAGCGCGGTGAGTCCGTCCATTTCGGGCATTTCGATATCGAGTGTAATGACATCTGGTTTGAGTTTTCTGGCGAACTCGACTGCTTCGAGTCCGTTTTTGGCGAGTCCGACGATCTGAATATCGGGCTCGTTATTGAGCATGCTACTGATAGCCCGTCTCATGAATGCGGAATCGTCGACGATAAGTACACGCATGATCAATATGACTCCGTTATACGGTATGGGTTTCCGTCTGTTACGTCGGCCGGTTTCATTCGTTTATTCGTCCTGGTTCCATACTGGTTGAATATCAGCGGCATCGCTGAGCATAATGGCATCCGCTCCGCTCCGTTCGTAGTAGAGTGTTCCTGCTTTTTTAACGATACGAACGGGTCCACGTAGTTCGGTATGCATTTTGAATCGTTGTTCACCGAGCGTGAACATCGCTCCGCCGAAGAGTTTTCGGTGTACGGTGACGTCGATGGTGCGTTGTTCGTTGATCCGTTGCAAGAGGCTCTGGTAGCTTGGTTCTGCTTTAGCGAGCACGTTATTGAGTTCGTCCATTTCGAACATGATTTCGGTCTGCCGTTCCTTATCCGGCGCGGTCATCCGGTTAGCCTGGGCGAGTTTATTGAGTGTTTTCTGTTCTTCGAGTAGTGCATCGCGTTTTTCTGTTGATTTCTTAACGAGTTTTCCGAGTTCTTTTGCGAGTGGTTCGAGTTTAGGAACGGTACCGATGACGAGTTCGGTTGGTACGTTTGCGCCGGATCCGATGGTTCCGATATGGACATGCCCTGTGACGGTGATTTTACCGCCGATGATAGCGCCGTGTTCGG
This sequence comes from uncultured Phycisphaeraceae bacterium, assembly GCA_964425365.1. GTDB lineage: Bacteria > Planctomycetota > Phycisphaerae > Phycisphaerales > Phycisphaeraceae > CAYRND01. Next base: position 7,916 of record CAYRND010000123.1, on the reverse strand, counting down.
AGTTGATATTTCCGTGGATGACGAGGTCGCAGTTAATAACTTCACGATCGACGACTAGGTCTTTCAAGACTTCGCCGTGTACGTTATCGAGGTATCGACCGAAGAGGCTACCGCCGACGTGAACGATACCGCGTTCTCGACCCGCGAATCCGCCGAGTGATCTGAAGTCACCATCAGCGATTACGGTAGCGGCCTCGATGAGGCCACGAATTTCGACGCTACCAGTGGCTTTAACGACGAAGCAGTCTTTGACGCCTCCGCCGACGATGACATCGCCGTCGAAGTCGATATTTCCGGTCGAGAAGTCGACATGTTCTTTGACTTCGATGCATTTCTGAACGGATGCGTAGTCGAATCCTTTTTTCAGCACGCCGTCCTGTTGAGCGATGAGGTTACCTTTGGCGTCGAGCAGTATAGACTCATCGAGTTTAAGTTTAATTTCCTTACCGTTTTTAGCTGCGATGGTATTACCGAGGACATCGCGGCCGTCCTCACCGTTGGTGGGTTGGTGCAGTACACCGACGACCTGTCCGTTTTCGACCATGATGAACGCGCTTTGATCGTAGAACGACAGCTGGTCCTTATCCGACTCTACCTGGTGAGGTTCTTCTACTTTCCATTCGATGAACCCATCATTTCCGTTGACTGGGTTAGCGGCTTTTGCGATTGCAACCTTGATGGGGTTATCTGCTGGAGCATCTTTTGTTTTAGCGATCATATTGGTGATACGTTTTCGAACGCGTTCGGTAATTTCGACGCCTTCGTTTCTGAGCATCTGTTCGCAGTAAGCCTGTTGGAGGTGGTTACGGTCGAACTGAGGCGGAATGATGATATCCGCCTTTCTTTTGTCGGGCGACACGTTAACGCGAAGGGAGGATTGTTCGGCGGCCTTATCCATGCGTCACATCCCGTTCTGCCGTCGAGAGCTGATCCTGATCGGCAGGGTGTGTCGTTATTACGCGGCCTTGAGTCGTTCGAGCGTTTCCCTGATACGTTCGCCGAGCACTTCCGGTGTAAAGGGTTTAACGACGTAGTTATTGACGCCGGCCTTGATTGCTTCGACGACGCGTGATTTTTCTGCTTCTGTGGTAACCATGATCACGGGCGATTTACCGCCTGCTGCCCGGTATTTCTGAACGAAAGTAAGGCCGTCCATATTGGGCATATTCCAATCGACGAGCAGCAGTTCTGGTTCGAAAGCTCCGACTTTCGAGAGTGCATCGAGTCCATCGGCTGCTTCTTCGATCTGGTCGTATCCGAGTTGAGTGAGGATACCTTTCTGTATATTCCGCATTGTTTTGGAGTCGTCGACCAGTAGTACTTTCATATTCATCTACTCCTCGGTATTTAGGTATCAGGCAGCTCCTGCCTGAGAGGCGAATCCGGCCTGGTTAGCGGCTTTTCTGACGGACACTTCGACGTTAAAGTCACCGACGTCGGTACTGCATGGGATACAGATACAGAGTACATCTTTTCGGCCGAAGACCTGGTGGTCTCGTCCGACGACGACGGAGGGGCAGGAGATATTGACCTGTTTTCCGGGGAACTGTGCTTTCGCTCCGCCGGAGACCATATTCACGAGTTCCCCGACTGCATCGGCGAAGTCATCATCTTTTGCTGAGGTTTCGGTACCGACGAAGAGGCTGACGACTCGTTCCGCCGTTGCGACTGGGAAGCTGAGCACGATAGCGCCTTCGAGGTCGCCAGACATACCGATGATACCAGACACATCGAAGCTGGGTTCGCCCTGCGACTTGAGAGAAGGTTCACCGGCGGTAACGGGCAGTTGGAGCATCGTTTCGAAGACATTGGTAACTGAGTTAACGAACGGTGTGACGTATGAAGTATCCAATTTTCGATCTCCTCGTTAATGCGGATCAAGCCGCTTTTCTGAGTCCTGTTGTAGTCTGAGACTGTCGAACGAGTTTGATTATATCGAGTATGAGGCTGACCTCACCATTTTCCTGAATAGTAGCTCCGCTGAACGGTCCGCCTTTAGTGCTCTGGTCATCTAGTGGTTTGATAACGATTTCCTGTTGACCGACGAGTTTATCGACGATGAGTCCAGCGTGTTGTGCGCCGGCAGCGACGACGACGGCGAATCGCCCTCCGCCGGGGCATTCTGTTTCATTGAGTCGTTGTTGCATATTAACGAGCGGCAGAACTGCATCGCGCAATCGCATGACTTTCTGTCCCTTGATCGCGTGCACGGCCCCGGCATCCGGTTTAACTATTTCGATGATACACTGCAGAGGTATGCAATACAGGTGCGACCCGACTCCTACGACCATAGCGGGCATAATAGCGACGGTAAGCGGGATGAGAATTTCGATGGTGGTTCCCAGTCCCTTTTTAGAGGAGACGTTGATGGTCCCGTTCATTTTCCCGATATTGGTATTGACGACATCCATACCGACGCCACGTCCTGAGAGGTTACTGACCTGATCCGCGGTCGAGAAACCTGCGTGGAAGATGAATCTGAAGACGGCGTCATCGTTCATTTGTGCGAGTTGTTCGGGGGTAGTGAGTCCTTTTTCGACAGCTTTTCGTCCGAGCACTTCGCGATCGAGTCCTTTTCCGTCGTCCGAGACAGCGACTCGCACGTGCGACCCCTGGTGTTCGGCAGCGAGTCTGATGGTTCCAGTTTCGTTTTTAGCGTTTTCGTTTCTGACGGCGGGTGTTTCGATGCCGTGGTCAGCGCTATTTCTGAGCAGGTGAACGAGCGGATCCGCGAGCAGTTCGATAACGCTTTTATCGACTTCGGTATCTTTGCCGGTGATTTCGATATTAATTTTCTTATCAGTCATACGAGCCATATCGCGTATGACTCGTGGGTATCGATCGAACAATTTCGCCAGCGGCTGCATGCGTGTCCGCATGACGCCGATCTGTAGTTCGCTCATAAGTCTATCGAGGTCATTTGCCGCGGCCGCGAAACCTTCTGAGACCTCCTGAGGCACACCTGCGTCGCGGATATTTCGTGTGAGTCCGAGTATGCGATTTTTATTGAGAACGAGTTGACCGACGAGGTTAAGCAGCGATTCGAGTCTACCGACCTCGACGCGGATGGTCTGTTCGGCGACGCCCTGTCCGGTTTGCGTGGTAGCGGCCGCGGTTTTCGAATCTTCTTTCTGCGGCGCAACGTTCTGTTCGGCTGCGATTGTGTTCCTGGTGTCAGCCGGTTCGTTGTTTTGGGTCTTATCGTCGGTTGTGTTATCGATTTTCGGTGTTATGTCATTAACGACGCCGTCGATGTGCAGCAGTTTCATTACATCGCCGTTATGCCGACCGACGACTTCTGGTTCGATATCCTTCCCATCGGCGAGTGTATTGAGTCGTCTGATGAGCGTATCGAGCGGCCAGTTGAGAGCGCGTTTCTTTTCGAGCCAGTGCGCCTGCTGGTCGATGAGGAATCGTGCGGCCTGTATGCGGATGATGACTTCATCGATTACATCGTCGGGAATTTCCTTGAGTTTCGGTGCGACCTCGAGCAGCAATCGGATAGTGCGAGTGAGGTCATCGAGTTCGAAGAAGTCAGCGGTTTTGACCATATTATCCGCGATTTCCGCGAGGTGATCTGCTGCATCTGATCGTGATGCGTGGTTCCGCAACTGTCCGACGACTTCATCGAACTGTGCGGCGTAATCGCGGAGGTCGGCGATCATATACTCGATGAGGTCGAGTTTCTGTGAGCCGATATCGAGTGGTTTCCCGGGCAGTTCGGCATCGTCCTGTTGAATTTCGTTATTGTTCTGCGATTCATGGTCTGCAGATTCATTAACGAGCGACTTGAGTTTCGAGACGAGCTGATCCGGCACCAGATCCGGCGTATTGCCGTCGGCGAGTTGTTCGATCATATTTCTGACGACATCAGCGGACTGCAGCAGCAGGTCCATGACATGCGGGCTGACGTCGATTTCGCCTTTTCGCAGTCTGTTGAGTGCATCTTCGGCGATATGAGCGAATTGAGTGACGTTATCGAGACCGAGGAACCCGGCAGCGCCTTTGATGGTATGCAGAGCGCGGAAGCAACCATTGAGCAGTTCCTTCTGTTCGCCGCCTTCTGCTGCTTCGAGTTTAACGAGATCGGCATCGAGTCGATCGACGAGTTCGGACGACTCGGTGAGGAAATCCTGAAGCAGGCTGGGGTCCATATCGTTCATATCAATTCCGCGTTATGCGTTGCGTTATTTACATTTAGCGTAAGCGAAAGCCTGGCTTACGGGCAGTTGTTCGAACGGGACCTTTGTATTTCTGAGCGTCTCGCTATGCCCGATAAACAGTGTCCCATCGTTTTCGAGCTGATCGTAGAACAGGCGAGCGCAGTTTTCTCTCATATTATCGTCGAAATAGATGAGTACATTTCGGCAAAAGATGACATCCCACTTACCGAACCGTTTAGCGGCGATGGTATCTTTGAGGTTAAGTTTTTCGAAGTGAACCATACTCATGATAGTGGGATCGAGCTGGTAGAGTCCGTTATCCTGTTTGAAGTAACGTTGTAGTACGATGGGGTTAACGGAGCGTATGGCGTAATGTGAATACTTACCGGACTGAGCGGTCATAAGGACTTTTTCGCTGATATCCGTTCCGAGTATTTCGATTTTCCAATCTGCGAGTCTGACACCGAGCGAGCGGTGCAGTTGTATGGCGAGAGTATAGGGTTCTTCTCCGCTGGAGCATGCCGCCGACCATATCCTGATTTGTTTTCTGGTATTTCTCGACTCCATGAGTTGCGGGACGATTTGTTTTTCGAAGACTTCGAGTTGCGGTTCGTTTCTGAAGAAGCTTGTTTCGTTGATGGTGATCCGGTTGAACATTTCCTGGAATTCATCCATCTGGTACGGTCCTGCAGTGAGGAACAGGAGGTACTGATCGTATGAATCGAAGTCAAGTTCTTCGAGTCTTCGAGAGAGTCTGCTTTCGAGGACGTATTTTTTAGTATCCTGGAAGTAGATTCCTGCGCGTTCGTATACTATTTTCCGAAGTCGTTCGAACTGAGCGTCTGACATTGCCATGCCGGTGGAGCCGGGATTATTGACATCGGTAGCCATATTGATTTTTCCGATTCCGTAGTACGGTCCGGGTTATGTTTATGTGCATTATGAGTCGGTGTTGTGAGGCAACCGGTATCGGCTCACCCCCCTGCACTGCCGTACCGGTTGCCTGCCCGAGCACACTATGATTCTGTTATTACGCGGCGCGTTGTGTAGCGGAGTCGACTTCTGACATTTCCTCATCGCTGAAGAGTCGTTCGAGGCTGAGGAGGATAAGCAGTCTATCGTCGAGTTTTCCGACACCCTGCACGTAGTCGCTATCGATACCGCAGACCATAGAAGGCGGCGGGTCGACGATATCGGCGCTGAGTCTGAGGACTTCGTTAACGCGATCGACGGTGAACCCGATAACGCGGTTCTGTACTTCGACGACGATGATCCTAGCGTCCGCTGTATTTTCGAGAGCGCCCATCCCGAACCGTTTCCGCAGATCGATAACAGGAATGATTTTCCCACGGAGGTTGATAACGCCCTCGACGAATGGTGGGCTTTGCGGTACGCGTGTGATCTGCATCATCCGGTTGATTTCCTGGACGCTGAGTATGGGTACGGCGAATTCCTCTTCGCCGACGACGAAGCTGACGAGTTGTAGCAGTTCGCCTTCAGCGGTCATAGCGCCGCCGGCGGATTCGGTGTTTTGTGAGGCGGTTGTTGCGGTTGTTTTGCCGGTAGAAGCGTGGTTGGCCATAGCTCGATCTCCCATGTTATGTTCGGTGCTGATTGATATTCGAGCACACGTTGTATTTTGACCTGCGATATATCAGGTCTCCATCGGTAAACGGATACCTCCCTGCCCTACCCGCCGCGTTCCGGTAACTGTGTATGGTGAATCCAGAACATTATTTTCCGAATTAGTCAGCCGGACGCTACGATTGCATCGGAAGTCGTGGGGTGCGAGTTTAGGGGGAAGGGATTATTTTGGATTTCGGATTGCGGATTTATGTGGTGGGGGCAATGAAGCAATGATCGGGTAGTGAGTGGGTGGGGGGGGGGGATTTTGGGTTAATTTTCAGGGGTGAGTTGGGGTGGCGTTTGACAGCCATTATGTGGTGGTATTTGTGAGTGTTGGTTTGGGGTAGTATGCGAGGTCGGTTATTCGGAACTTTTGTAGTTCGTTCCGGAAGCCTTCGGCAGCGCGTCGGCAAGCATTTTCGAGGATATCGACTTCGTGTGAGAGTTCGTTTTGTGCTGATTGGTTGAGAGTTGTAGAGCCGATGATAGGCCCGTCGACGGCTTCGACGACTTCGAGCAGCGTCGTGTCAGCAGCGTTATCGCTGCTGAAGTATCCGCCGGAGCGTCCGAGTCGGCTATGTATGAGATTACGTCGAGAGAATGTTTGAAGAATTTTGAGAGCGGAATCTGTTGGTATCCCGAGGTATTCGGCGACCTGCCGAGCCTGAACGGGTCTGTTGTAGTTGCCGTGGTTGGCGAGGTAAGCCATAGCGAGCACGGCGTGAGCGGAAGTTTTGCTGAGTTTCATGTTACGTCACCTTTCCTACGCCCATAAGAGTTCGATGCCGGGCAGGTGACGCTGTTTCGAGCTTGCAGTTTTATCGGGCGTGGCAATTCCGATTGAGGTAATCGAGAATTACGGTCCATAGCGGATCGACGCCCGTCGTTGATGGTGTTTCGGCCCCGTGAACACCGTCATGAGGCTTCACCTGCCGCTGTTTTGTCAATGATCCATTGACAGGTTCGTCGAGCAGATTGAACAGCAGGCTGCCCTTAATCAGCCTGTGTTTATGTCGACACATCCTCTCGGGAGGCGGGTTGATATCGTTACGTTTCATGCCATACTCCGGACCCGCCCGGTGAGAGTATCGGCATGATAAGTGGAACTACTTAATCGTCGTTGGATCAGGCTGCCTTATCAGACCTGTGGTTATGAGTTTTTGGTGTTGATTTGATTTTTGCGATGGGGTTGTGGTTGGCAGTATCGGCGCAGATGATTTTATTTTTACCGTGTCGTTTGGCGAGGTAGAGAGCGTGATCTGCGAGTGCGATGAGTTTTTCAGGTGAATCGGCGGAGGTGGTGAATCGTGTAGCGATTCCCATGCTCATGGTTACGTTGATGTGTGTGTTGCACTCGTGGTGATCGCGGTATCTATTGAATTCTGTGTTGATACGTTTTGCGACATGTGAAGCGGTATGGAGGTCGGTCATCGGCAGAACGAGAACGAACTCGTCGCCACCGTATCGTCCGGCGATATCACTACGACGTGAGTGTTTACTGAGCACCTGGGCTGCGAATTTGAGGATTCTATCGCCGTGCTGGTGTCCGGCGGAATCGTTAATTTGTTTGAAGTGGTCGAGGTCGATCATAACGCAGGCGATATCGTAGTTATGCCGTACCGCTTCGGCGAACGAACGATCGAGTGCCTGGCTGAATGCCCGTCTGTTTGCGAGTTCGGTGAGCGGATCGGTAGCGGCGATGGTAGCGAGTTTGAGGACCATATCTTCGAGCTGTTGGTTTTTGATTCTGAGTTGCCGGAGTGTCTGCTGCAGCCGGCCGTGGAGTCGTTGGTTTTCGTTCCTGGCGTTGTGTAGTTGACTGACATCAGCGAGTACGAGGTCGTAGTCTGCGGTATTGTTGATTTGATCGAGTGATTCGGAGCAGGTGACGCATTGTTGATTGAAGTAATGGTTGACGGCGAGTGCGATGGTTGACGCCAGCACATGATCGTGATGTATCAGCAGGATACGCGGCGGGATGGTGGTTTCGAGGTTCACGGTGGTGGTATCTTTCATGCCGGGCCGTACCTTGATACAGGGGGTAACATGGGCGGATTTTGTCTGCCCAAGTGGACCTGCAGGACGAACGGTCTCACTTAAGAGGATCGGTTATTGTGGGTGGGTGCT
>CAYRND010000122.1:0-12167 GCA_964425365.1 uncultured Phycisphaeraceae bacterium | reverse complement strand
GCATGGCAACAAGGGCGTGATTGCACGTATCGTTCCAGAAGAGGATATGCCATTCCTGGAGGACGGTACGCCGGTGGATGTGCTGTTGAATCCCCTGGGCGTTCCATCGCGTATGAACGTGGGACAGATTCTGGAAACACATCTGGGCTGGGCCTGCGGCGTGCTGGGATTCCAGGCGGTGACACCGGTCTTTGACGGTGCGACAGAGAAAGAAATACACGAACTGATCGAAGAGGCGAACCGATATGTCAGGGATCGGGTGGAGCAGCTTGATCGCGACGGCAAGCCGCCTGCGTCGTATGAGCTGCTGACCCTGATGCCGAAGGGCGGTAAGGTGCAGTTGTACGACGGCCGCACCGGCGAGGCGTTCGACCAGAAGACGACCGTTGGTTACATGTACCTGTTGAAGCTGCATCACCTGGTGGATGACAAGATTCATGCCAGGGCGACGGGGCCTTACAGCCTGATCACACAGCAGCCGCTTGGCGGCAAGGCTCGTACCGGCGGGCAGCGGTTCGGTGAAATGGAGGTCTGGGCGCTCGAGGCGTACGGTGCGGCGTACATTCTTCAGGAATTGCTGACCGTCAAATCGGATGATGTAGAGGGTCGGACCAAGATTTATGAATCGATGGTCAAGGGTACCAATACCCTTGAGGCCGGCATGCCCGTCGCTTTTGATGTGATGTGTAACGAGGTCAAGGGACTCGGGCTCAACATTACACTGGAAAAGGCGGAGCTTGAAGGCGCGAATATTCTTTAGTGGGTAGTGTTATTGTTTCAGTGAACGATTCGGACTGAATCGGTTTCAATAAGCTTTACGCTCGAGAAACCAGGAGCGTTGTGAAAAATGGCAGATATTCTTTACGATCGTGTGAATGATTACGCCTCGGTGAAGATCGCGTTGGCCAGCCCCAATGACATCCGGTCATGGAGTTTCGGCGAAGTGAAGAAGCCCGAGACGATTAACTACCGTACCTACCGGCCGGAGAAAGACGGACTGTTCTGCGAGCGGATCTTCGGTCCTGAACGTGATTACGAATGTGCCTGCGGCAAGTTCAAGGGAACGAAATTCAAGGGGATCATCTGTGATCGCTGCGGCGTGAAAGTGACTCATAGTCGCGTACGTCGCAAGCGGATGGGACATATCAACCTGGCGGCTCCGATTATTCACATCTGGTTCTTCAAGGCGATTCCATCGCATCTGGGCAATCTGCTCGGGATGAAGACCAGTGATCTGGAGAAGGTGATCTACTTTCAGGATTATGTGGTAACCGATCCTGGGGATACGCCGCTGAAGGAAAAGCAACTGTTGACCGAGGATGAGTACCGCCAGTCTCTGGACCAGTACGGCAATGCATTCAAGGCGATGATGGGCGCCGAGGCGGTCAAGGACCTGTTGAACACACTGAGCCTCGAAGGCGTGGCAGCGGAGTTGCGTGCGGAGCTGAAGAACACCAAGAGCAAGCAGAAAATCAAGGATCTGTCGAAGCGTCTGAAGATTGTGGAGCAGATCCGCAAGTCGGAGAACCGGCCGGAGTGGATGGTGATGGACGTTGTGCCTGTCATTCCACCTGATTTGAGGCCGCTGGTTCTGCTTGAAAGCGGTAATTTCGCGACGAGCGATCTGAATGATCTGTACCGCCGGATCATCAACCGTAACAACCGGTTGAAGAAACTGATGGACCTGAATGCCCCTGAGGTCATCATCCGTAATGAAAAGCGTATGCTGCAGCAATCGGTCGATGCGCTGTTCGATAACGGCAGGTGCCGCCGTCCGGTCCTTGGTTCATCGAACCGGCCGCTCAAATCGCTGACGGATATGATCAAGGGCAAGCAGGGCCGTTTTCGTGAGAACCTGCTGGGTAAGCGAGTAGATTATTCCGCGAGGTCGGTGATTGTCGTCGGTCCTGAGTTGAAACTGAATCAATGCGGCCTGCCGAAGAAAATCGCGTTAGAGCTTTTCCAGCCGTTTATCATCAGGAAGCTCAAGGAGCACGGCCTCGTCGATACGATCAAGTCGGCGAAGAAGATGCTCGAGCGTCGGGATCCCGAGGTATGGGACGTTCTGGAGGAAGTGATCTTTCAGCATCCGGTGTTGCTCAACCGAGCCCCGACGCTTCATCGCATGGGTATCCAGGCGTTTGAACCGGTGCTGGTCGAAGGTAACGCCATCAAGATCCATCCGCTGGTCTGCACCGGTTTCAATGCCGACTTCGACGGCGACCAGATGGCGGTGCATCTGCCGCTGTCGGTCGAGGCGCAGGCCGAGGCGTCGATACTCATGTTGTCGCCGCATAATATTTTCAGTCCTGCCAACGGCAATCCGATTATTTCACCGTCACAGGATATCGTACTCGGGGTGTATTACATTACATCCATGCCTTCGGTGTTACCGTCGGATGTTCAGAAGGCCGTTCTGGAAAGCAATAATGATCTGCCGCCCGAATTGCTTGCCCGGATGAAGCAGGTCCATGACTTCAAGGACGAAGTGGAGGCATTGCTGGCGTATGACATGAAGAAGATCCGCATTCACGAGCCGATTGTGGTGAAGCTTGCGGGCACGCGATACAGTGGGATTGTTGAGGACCAGAAGGGCGAGGTGAAGACCATGCCGGCTTCCCGCCGGGTGATTACCACGATCGGGCGGCTGCTGTTCAATGATATTCTGCATCCCGAGATGCCGTTTTACAATTGTGCACTTGGCAAAAAAGGCTGCAGCCGCGTGATTGACGATACCTACGCGAGGCGAGGTCGTCCTGATACGATCGATCTGCTGGATAATCTCAAGGAGATCGGGTTCAAGCGATCGACGACCGCCGGCCTGTCGTTCGGTATTACAGACCTTCGCATTCCTGAGAAGAAACTGGCCATCATCGGCCAGACACAGCAGAAGGTCGACCGTGTCGAACGTGCTTATGACGCCGGTGCCATTACGGAACGTGAACGATATAACCAGTTGCTTGACCTGTGGACGCACTGCCGGGAACAGGTGACCAAGGAACTGCTCAAGGAACTGAAAAATGACCGTCGTAACGACCAGGGTGAGTACATACCCATCGAATCGACCGAGGGGTATGCGTATCTCAATCCCGTGTGGCTGATGAGCGACTCGGGCGCCCGTGGTAATGTCAGCCAGATTCAGCAGCTTGCCGGTATGAGAGGGCTCATGTCGAAACCTTCGGGCGAGATTATTGAGACGCCCATTAAGGCCAACGCCCGTGAGGGTATGACCGTACTGGAGTATTTCTCTTCGACGCACGGTGCGCGTAAAGGTCTGGCGGACACGGCGCTCAAGACAGCCGATTCGGGATACCTTACCCGTAAGCTGGCGGACGTTGCCCAGAATGTTTTTGTAAGTGAGCCGGATTGCCGTACGAAGAAGGGGATCACGAAGCGGGCTATTTACAAGGGTGAGGAAATCGACGTCGCGCTGCGAGATCAGATCATCGGGCGTACCGCCAGGGAAACCATCCGTAACCCGATTACCGATGAGTTGATCGTTGAAGAAAACCAGGTCATCACCGATGAGGCAGCCAGGAAGATCGAATCACTGGGTATCGATAGTGTGATGGTTCGTTCACCGCTGACGTGCAGTTCGAGTCAGGGTATCTGTGCGGCGTGTTACGGCCAGGATATGTCCACCGGCTGTGTGGTCGAAGAGGGGCTGGCAGTGGGTATTATCGCCGCTCAGTCGATCGGCGAACCCGGAACGCAGCTTACCATGCGGACGTTCCATACAGGTGGGACGGCCCACCGTACACTGGTCGAGACCGATTACCGTGCCATGCACGCCGGTTATGTTGAGATTCGTGATGCGACCGAGGTACCCGTCAAGGATGAAGAAGGTAACGATACGCTGATCGCTCTCAAACGTAACGGCGAGGTATCCGTTAATGACGAAAAGGGCCGTGAACTTGAGAAGTACAAGATTCAATATGGTGCCTACATCCGTGTGAAACCCGGCGATAAGGTGAAGAAAGGGCAGATCCTGGTTCAATGGGACCCGCATCGAACGCCGATTCTCGCGGAGAAAGCCGGTGCCGTCCGGTTTGAGGATATCGTCATCGGGGAAACGGTCAGGCCGGAACAGCAGGGCGCGACGGATCAGAAATCAAGCGCCCTGGTGGTGATCGAGCACAAGGGCGAGATGCATCCCCGTATTGTGATCGAAGGTGACGACGGCAAGATACTCGACTTCCATTACCTGCCTGCGAAAGCGCGTATCGAAGTAGAGGAAGGCCAGCGGATTAACGCCGGTCATATGCTCGCCCGTCAGCCGCGTGAGGTTTCCGGTTCATCTGATATTGTCGGTGGTCTGCCGCGTGTTACCGAGATATTCGAGGCACGCCGGCCGAAGGAAGCCGCGATCATGGCCGAGATTTCCGGATCCGTCGAGCTGCGGTCCGACAAGCGTCGAGGGAAGATGACGATAATCGTCAGGTCGGAATCCGGCCTGGAAGTGGATCACCATGTGCCGCAGGACCGGCATCTGCTCGTGCATACCGGCGACTACGTGATTGCGGGTGACCCGCTGATCGACGGGCCGCTTGTTCCCCAGGATATTCTTCGAGTCAAAGGCGAGGAATCGCTCTTTGCCTACCTGCTCGAGGAGGTCCAGAACGTCTATCGCGCCCAGGGGCAGACAATCGATGACAAGCACATGGAGATCATCATTTCACAGATGCTTCGCAAGGTCCGGATCGAGAACCCGGGCGATACGAACCTGTTGCCGAATGAAGTGATCGACAAGTTCCGTTTCCAGGAAGCCAATGAAACGATAGCCAATATGGGCAAGGTAAAGGAAAGCGGTGACAGCAGTCTGCCGGTCGGCGCGATTGTGACACGTGAAGAGCTGAAGGACATCAATTCTCGTCTGGAAGCCGACGGGAAGCAGCCGGCGAAGGCAGCCAAGTGCCGGCCCGCCACCGCGAAGACGCTGCTGCTTGGTATTACCAAGGCCAGTCTGCAGAGTGAATCGTTCCTCTCAGGCGCATCGTTCCAGGAGACGACGAAGGTGTTGACGGAGGCGGCGCTGGCGGGCAAGGTCGACGATCTTGTCGGCCTCAAGGAAAACGTGTTGCTCGGTCACCTGATTCCGGTGGGTACGGGTTTCAAGAAGTACATCGGTATGCAGGTGAACAAGCTGACCGAGCCGCCTGCGATGGAAGTGCTCAGTCGGGAGGAAGAGATCGAAGCCGCTGCCGCCATGGCCGAAGCCGCCGGTGCCGAGTCACCCACGGAAATCAAGACGACCGTCGGCGAGTCGAGGCTTGTGGCTCAACTGCTCGGCGAAGATTCAGGTAAGCGCTGAAGCAATGGATAATACCATCACCCGAAGCCGACCCGCACTCGTCGTACTGGCAGCCGGCATGGGTAGCCGATATGGTGGTCTCAAGCAGATCGAGCCGGTCGGTCCGCAGGGCGAGGTTATTCTCGATTACTCTCTATACGATGCGAAACGGGGCGGTTTCGAGGATGTCGTATTCATTATCCGCAGGGAGATCGAACAGGTGTTCCATGAAAAGATCGGCATGACGGCCGGTCGATATTTCAATATCCGCTATGCCTACCAGGAGCTTGATGCCTGTTTGCCGTCGGGGTTCACTGTCCCGGCCGGGCGTGTCAAACCTTGGGGTACGGCCCATGCGCTGCTGTGCGCTGGTGATGTGATTCAAGGACCGTTCGCTGTTATTAACGCCGATGATTACTATGGTCGGGATGCATTCCGGGTTGTTTATGACCAGTTGGCCGCGACAGGCGAAGGCGGGGTGAAACCGGAATTCTGCATGATCGGGTATATACTTGATAATACTTTGTCCGACCACGGCAGTGTATCTCGCGGCGTCTGTCGAATAAATGAAGATGGTTGCCTCGAGTCTATTACGGAATGCGAAAAAATAGAAAGGCATGACGGGGTAATCCGGTACCGGGTTGATTCGGATCAGTACGCCGAATTGGATTCGAAGAGCATCGTCTCGATGAACTGTTTCGGCTTCACACAACATTTCCTGAAGGAAATCGAGTCGCGGTTCCCTGCGTTTCTCAAAGCCGGCGGCGATAGTCAAAAGGCCGAATGTTATATGCCTGCGGTGCTCAACACGCTTCTACAGGAAAAGCAGGTGCGTGTCAGGGTGATGACCACCGACGATCAATGGTTGGGTGTGACATATCGAGAAGACGTTCAGCCGGTCAGGGATCAGTTTCGCCGGTTGGCCGAAGCGGGCGTCTATCCTGAAAGGCTCTGGATCTGATTGTGTTTATTGTCGCGGTCGGATGTATTTCATTGATCCTGTCCTGATGAGTATTCAACGGGCAGGACAATACAGAAGTCGCTACCTCGTCCGGGTTCGGCATGAACGGAGATGTGACCGTTGTGTTCTTCGATAATCCGCCTGGTTGTCGGGAGTCCCAATCCACTGCCACCGCGTCGTGTGGAGAAATAAGGCTGAAAGATTTTTTCCTGTGTTTCCCTGTTCATGCCGGGGCCGGTGTCCATGATGTGCAGGTGGATTTCGTCGTTACCCATTGCCTTTCGGCGATGGACACGGATCATCAGTTCATTTGCGCCGCCATGCACCTGGTGGTTTTCCCTTGATTCGCTCATGGCTTGTGTGGCGTTGATCATCAGGTTGAGTACGGCCTGTTTGAGCAATTTTGCGTCGGCCATGACGAGGGCCGGCTGGGGACTGAGCTGGCTCCGGATATTGATGCCGGACGACTTGGCCTGGGGTTCGTAAAAGTCGATGAGTTCATCGATGAGTTTGTTCAGGTCCAGTGTTTCACATTCGAGTTTGATGCGACCTGCAAAGTGCAGGAAATCTTCAAGTATTTCCCGCAACCGCTGAGTTTCGCGTCTGAGTGAATCGAAACGTCGTTGAATGCGGTTGAGTTTATCCTGGGCAATAGCGCCTGGAGCGGCGCTGCCGGCCATGTCTTCAAGGTCTTCCTGGAGCAGTTGGATATTGAGTCCGACAGTGGAAAGTGGATTTTTTATTTCGTGTGCCAATCCGCCGGTCATCGTTCCGAGTTCGGCAAGACGTTCGGCGGCTCGTGTGCGTTTTTCGAGTTGACGGACACGCCGCTCGGTTCGCCGGGCCCATATGCCCGCCACTGGAATGGCTGCTACGATACCCGTCGCCAGACCTATCCAGAAATATGTTGACATAATGGCCCAGCATACCTTCCCGTAAGACATACGTCACGGCGGAGAAATCCTGCGGGAGAGATAACTGCGCTGTTTCACTACGGTTCGGGGTACCTGACGCCGTGTTCCTGCCGGGTAGATGCCGATTGTCTTTTGTCTTCACCGTCATTACCCGGCACGGATCCGTTGCAGCGAGAATTATTTACTGCTTCTCTCCACCGTTTGCTTTGCACGCTGCACGGTTCGGGCCTGCCACCCCTTGTCGCCTTCGATCAGTTCGTACTCCACGGGTTCACCGTCTTTTAGTGATCTGAACCCATCACCTTCAATCTGTGTGTAGTGCACGAATACGTCCTGACCTGAGGGTCCCAAGATAAAACCGTATCCCTTCTTGGGATCAAACCATTTTACTTGGCCACGCGTCGGCATGGGCCATCTCCTATCGAGGGCCGTTGCCTGTTGTCACTTATGCGAACTCCATAACCTGTTGCTTAGTAACCGTCTGACCCACTAACTAAGCATCAAGATCGCGATCACGCGCACTCAGTGAAACGATTTTGTCGGTGTGGAGCTGCACAAGCGCGGCCCTCCAAACCTGATTTACACACTGACTGTCGGAAACGACATGAACCCCGACAGCCAACCCCCAAAATTGCAACTATAAACACATTTCGACGTCATACTTTATCTCGGCGACAACTCGTATTTCGCCGCTCGCGGGTAACGCCCCCGCGTTTTACGCCGCTGTTCAGATTTCACGCCCCGGCGCGGTCTGATTTCCTGTCTTTATATACTAACTAGTTTTTTGCCGCAACTGAAGCCTTTTCTTCTTCTTTTATGACGGCTTTTCTGGATAACTTGACCCGGCCCTGGTCATCGATGAGGATGACTTTAACCTGAAGCTGATCCCCTACCTTAACAATATCCGTCACACGGTTTACATATCCATCCGAGAGCTCGGATATATGGCAGAGTCCTTCCTGGCCGGGCAGCACCTCGATAAAGGCTCCGAAGTCTTTTATAGAAACCACCCGGCCGTTGTAGGTCTGTCCGAGTTTCACCTCGGCACAGATTTTCTCGATTTCCTCGAGGGCCTTCTCGGCCTTGCCTTCGCCGACCGCAGAGATGTATATCGTGCCGTCGTCTTCGATCTCGATGGTGGCGCCGGTGGTTTCTTCGAGTGAACGGATCATCTTGCCGCCCGGGCCGATGACCTTGCCGATCTTGTCGGGCGGGATGCTCATTGACAGCAGTCTCGGAGCGTACGGGCTGATGGTTTCGCGTGGTGCGGCGATGGACTGCTCCATCATTTCAATAATCTGCAGCCTGTTCTTTTTCGCCAGCTCAAATGTATGTGTTATCTGGCTGAGTGTGAGTCCGCGTGTTTTCAAATCGAGCTGGATGGCCGTGATTCCGGCCACTGTGCCGGCGACCTTGAAGTCCATATCACCGAAATGGTCTTCTTCGCCCTGGATATCCGTAATGTAGATCTCCTCCTGGCCGGATTCATCGGCGCCGATCAGGCCGATGGAAATACCTGCGACCGTATTTTTTATGGGAACGCCGGCGTCCATCAAGGCCAGGCACCCGCCGCAGGCCGATGCCATGGAAGATGAGCCGTTGGATTCCATGATGTCGCTGACCAGCCGGACGGTGTAGGGGAAATCCTGGAGTGCGGGCAGTACCCCGGCGAGAGCTTTTTCCGCCAGTTTGCCGTGGCCGATGTCCCTTCGGCTTGGCCCGGTGATGCGTTTGGTTTCTCCGACGGAGAATGGGGGGAAGTTGTAATGAAGGTAGAACTTTTCGGCGTATTCTTCGCCCAGGCCGTCGACGATCTGTTCATCTTTTCCCGTACCCAGCGTGGCGGTGACCAGCGCCTGGGTTTCGCCGCGTGTGAAAAGCGCCGAGCCGTGAACGCGTGGCAGGATCGCCACTTCGCAACTGATATCACGCAGCTGGTCGAAGGAGCGGCCGTCGGTTCGCCGGCCGCTGCGGATAATTTCACGTGTCAGTTTCTCTTCGAGGTCATGGATCGCCAGTGCCGCATCACTGCGGTTCTTTTCCCATTGCTGGTGCTGGTGATAGGTGGCGTTTTCATCCGGTTCGGGCAGATGGGTTTCATAAAAACTGTCGACTGCCTGCCGGACGGCGTCCTGGCGCTCCTGCTTGCTGCCTTCACTGGTTTTCGCCGCTCGCAGTGGTTCGGTCAGATTATCACTGACCAGTTTGACGATTTCCTCGGAGGGTACCTCGAGTTCGCAGACTTTTTCCTTTCCGGCTTGTTCGGCCAGTTCTTTGATCAGAGCGACAATCTGCTTGATATGATTGTGCCCGAGTTCGATAGCTTCGGCGATGATTTCATCGGGCAGTTCCTTTGCGCCGACTTCGATCATATTCAGGCCGTCCTCATGGCCGCAGAGCAGCATATCCAGATCGGAGAAATCACCCTGTGCGGCGGTGGGCATGATAACGAGTTCGTTTTCGACCCGGCCGATGCGAATATTGCCGACCGGACCGAGGAATGGGATGGAACTGAGCGTGAGAGCGGCGGAAGCGGCGATGCCTGCAATGACATCCGGTTCATTCTGGCCGTCGGCAGCGAGTACCCAGCACTGAATCTGCACTTCGTCCATGAAGCCCTTGGGGAACAGCGGCCTGATGGGCCGGTCGATGTTCCGCATCGTGAGGATTTCCTTGGTGTTGGGAGCGCCTTCCCGCTTTCGGAACCCGCCCGGGAACTTGCCGGCGGCCGCCAGTTTTTCGCGATAGTCCACCGTTAATGGAAAGAAATCGAAATTCTTATTGGCAGGTGAACGCACGGCGGTGCCCAGTACAACGGTATCGCCGTATTGGACGGTAACCGCCCCGTCAGCCTGTCTTGCGATTTTGCCCGTTTCAATAATCAGCGATCGGCCGCCGAGTTCCATTTCAACGCGATGGATAGCCATGATTTCTGCTTTCTGTAAATAAATGACCTGATTGTATCCGGCACGGAGAATACATCATGATGAGGATTGATTCTCTCAAGTGAGTGCCTGTCGGTCTTCCCTCACCCGAAAAGCAGAGGACAGATGACTTGTTGCATACGCCGTTTTGAGATCGTATCGGTCAGGCAGATGCCTCAAGCCTACTGCCGTCTGCTCTTTGTCCGAACCAGTTTCGGACACCGAGGGACGACATGCGACGACTGTTTATTTCCTTAAGCCGAGCCGGCCGATCAGATTCAGGTACCGCGGCCGATCGATTCTGGCCAGGTACTTGAGCAGCCGATTCCGCTTGCTTACCATCTGAAGCAGTCCCCGCCGCGATGAATAGTCGTGTTTTTGAGCGCGCTGATGCTCGGTCATCTGGGTAATTCGCTCGGTCAGGATAGCGACCTGAACCTCGGGCGAGCCCGTATCCTTCTCATCGCGTGCGAATGACTTGATGATCGATTGCTGTTTTTCTGCTGTCAGTGCCATAAGCTGCCTTTAAAAAACAATTTACGCTTCACTTCCCTTGCCGTGACCCGGGTCGGCGCCCGGATTCACCGCTCATACTATACATCGAGTCAGGCAATTTACCATGTTTAACTTTTCCTGGCAATGGCAAATGAAGTACCCGCATTTTTCAGGACAGGAATGCCTGTATATATGCGTCATTCCTGGTCTTCAGAGAGCAGGATCTGGCGGTACGCGGTGACCAGGTCCGCCATACGTTGGGGATAGTCTTCCGGGAAATAATAGATTCGCTCCTGGCCGGGAATTAATTCGAGCTGGCGATCGGCCGGCGTCAGATTGGCTCTGAGGTTCAGAAGCAGATCGGTGAAGACCCAACTGTTGGTATGCCAGTAACCGTGAAAAATCGGATTGCCCGGCCCGTAAAATGACCGGCTGTAATCCACGTTGATCGCGGAAATATTCAGAATATTAACCAGTTCCTCCAGTTCCTTTTCCGACAATTCCCCGATGTTCGGCGCACCGAGTCGTGAGCCCAGATTGACCATGCTCGACATCGCCATGGCGTAATCACTCGGAGCGTAATAGACATGCAGATGCCGCGTCAGATCGGTGATGTCGCGGATGTATTCACCTGCGAATGTTCTGAAGCTGACATCGGCGGCTGCGAATATGACATCGCCGACTCGGAGTTTCATCTTCAATTCATCCGCATTGTCATCCGGATGACGCCCACGCAGGTTGACCAGGGCATCGGCAAGCAGCGTGGCGCCGGCACTGTAGCCGAACAGGTCGATTTCATCAGCGCGGGTGTGATTGGCGAGAAACTCGATCAGTTTCGCAAGATCAGGCGCTGTCTCATGCGCACGCATCAGGTCGAAGGGGTAATCACGGGCGGACTGCCTGCATGGCCATAGATAGACCATCATAACGCTGGAATGCCCCAGAAAGTGTGACAGCTCCGCCACAATTTGGCAATGTGACTTGTAGTGGTCGTTGAAACCGTGAATGTAAATGCAGATATCCTTGTTCATCGATCGTGCCAGACGCTCGTTGACGGCATCAGCGAAAGCCTGTTCACCGCTCGTATCGTTTGCCAGTTGCGGATCTTTCTTGAGCCATTTCTCACGAATCGTCGTTGTCAGCATCCCATATTCATACGCCTGGATAAACTTGACCGGTACATCATGCCTGCGCTTCTTTGTCATCGACGCCGCCCGCAGATCGTCCCATGTCATGTTGTCATCGCCGATCTGAACGGTCGCCCTGCCCAGTCGAATCCCCTTGCCGAAATCATTGCCGTATTCCTGCTGTTCGGGTACGCCTTTCTCTTTGCGGCCCGTGGCGTAGAAGATATTTACCTGAGTTGTTTTGTCCGACTCATCCGTGAAGAGAAACGGATCAAGGCCCGTATCCTGATAGACAATCGGCGTTTGAGATAACTTGCTGTGGCAGCCTCCAAGCAAAATGAGTAACAGTGAAAATGTCAGGAACAGCCGGAATGATCTGGACGGGAAATTCTGCGGCATGTCTTTAGCACTACAGCGCTATCAAGGTCCCCTGGTGCGCTTCAGTCGTGACCTGAT
>CAYRND010000121.1:0-12350 GCA_964425365.1 uncultured Phycisphaeraceae bacterium | reverse complement strand
GCATTATTGCGCCTGCCGGGCTTGTGGGAAGATGGGTTGGCCGGACGCTTACATTGGAACGGCGATTGAGTGATGAGGGACTGTCCATGAGCCCGAAGCGAGCAGCCGAACTGACCCAGACGATGTATGAAATAACCTTTCACCTGCCCAATGATCCGGAAGATCACCGCAAGCTACTCAAAATGGACGTCGAGCAGCAGAAACTCCACGATCTACTCTACTGATCGGTTTTGGGTGTCCCAATGCGGAAGTCAGGAGGATATCGACCGGTTTACGATGTGCCGGTTTTGATATCCTCGCGCGGTGTGTCATCACGAGAGGATTCAGATGGTTTTTCATCGGGATACTTGATGCGTGCATGGTAGATAGCGCAAAGTGTCTTGGTTATCGACTGCTCGATCCTTGATAATTCTTGAAGCGTCAGGTTGCATTCGTCGAATTGGCCGTCCATCAGTCGTTTGGTGGCCATATTGTGTACGATCTGTTCGAGTCTGATGGGGGTTGGATCCGACATGGCCCTGGCGGCGCCTTCGATGCCGTCGCACAGCAGCATGATCGCTGCTTCCCGGGTTTGTGGTTTTGGACCGGGGTATCTGAACTCGAACTCGCTGGGTTCGGGTTTGGCCTCAGCTTCCTTCTGTTTTTTTGCTGCGTGGTAGAAATATTCGACAAGTGTCGTTCCATGGTGAGATTCAATGAAATGGCGCAGTACTGACGGCAGCCCGTATTCTCTAGCCATTTCAATACCGTCCTTGACATGTCCGACGATAATCAGCAGGCTCATTGCGGGAGACAGCTTGTTGTGTCGATTCGGCCCGCCGCCCTGATTTTCTATGAAATACATGGGCTTGTTGATTTTTCCGATATCGTGGTACATGGCTCCGACCCGGCAGGCAAGCCCGTCAGCCCCGATCGACTCGGCGGCGGATTCGGCCATATCCGCGATACGTAATGAATGCTGGTATGTTCCCGGGGCTTCCTGGGCCAATCGTTGAAGCAGGGGGTGTGATGCGTCATTCAATTCCTTGAGCGTCATGGCGGTGGTGACTTTGAAGATATGTTCAATAACCGGCAGAATTCCCTGAGTGATCAGGCCGGTGATAAGTCCAGTGCTGATGACCAGCACGCAGTCGATGCCGATATGTTCGAGTTCATCCGCAATATGCAGGGGCCGTGTTCCGACTGCGACCAGAAAGGCCGCCGCCCCCATCGCCAGACCGCTCCAGATACCCACCTGGACGAGTTTCGACCGGTTTCTGACTTCGTGCAGTTGAGCGACCGAGACAGCAACTCCAGTCAACAGAACCAGGCCGAAACCGACGGTTTCATCCAGACTGACCATGATCAAAAGTGTATGAATCGCACCGATACCCAATGCAAAACGCTGATTATAGGCAATAGCCAGGATAATGGTTGCCATCAGAGTGGGGAGGATCGCACTGACATAAATCAGTGAGAGTTGCATTTGAGTCAGTGCAACGGCGATAGCCTGGCAGATCAACAGCAGGGCGGTGATGGCCAGTCCCCGCATCGGATTCCGAACGATTTTTTCATTGAATGCGAAGATATACGACCAGAACCCGATTCCGATCAACAGAATGATACCGATCGAGCCGATATCCTTCAGCGCCCGGTTGGCAGCAGACTGCTGAGTCAGGAATTGTTTATTTTCCGCCTTGATGAGTTCAATATCGAGTGCGGTCAGTTTGCGATTGGCCGGTATGAGTATTTCATTGGGCTTATAGCTGATTTCGACAGCAGGTTGGTTTTCATAAGCTTCATGGCGACGGGCTTCAGTCAGCTGGTGATGATAAAGATAAGTGGGTTCCGGTTTATTGGTTACCAGGCTGATGATATTGTCCTGCAGCGCTCTTGGGAACCTTAAAGCCAGCCTGGAAATGTGTTCGCGCAGTGTGTCGATATCATTGACGCTGATCAGAACAAAGTCATAGCGGAATTGCTCTGGATTTTCACCATCGGGTGGATCGGGATGAATGATTGTGATTCTGGCGTAGCCCTGTTGTTTTTCCAGTTGGAGTCGTTCATCTTTCAGTATGGCGAGATTGAAGACGCCCTGAATGAATTGCCGGGTAAGTTCCTGCCATTCTTCGGTCGGCTTGCCGTCGACCATGAAACGTTTCAGTTGTGCCAGGCCATACTCGGTCAGTTGGATTTTTTCGCGGTTTTCGGCGGGGACCTGTTCAATCGTTTCATATTCCGCCAGGATGATCAATCCCTTCATTCGTTGTTGCAATGATTCGAGATACGATTCATTACTCACATAGACGGATGGGACGCGCTGCCCGGCTCTCTTTTTTTCTTCCTTGGTTCTGATCTGGTCGATCGTGTTGAATTCCACCCGGGAAACGATCGGTTTTGTAATTACCTGGCCGACACGGTACTTGAGTTGGTTCCCGGCACTGATGACAATCAGGCTGCCTGTAAGCGTGAAGAAGATGATAAAAAGACACGCCCAGTAGACTTCCCTTCGTCGGATGAACTGCAACCATCTCGGGCCCGGCCTCGGGACGCTCCGGCGTACTTCACGTCGACGTGCTGTACTGGTTTTACCATTGGACATACTGGCTGTATTACGCGTTCTTATCTGCCCTGTGCTGAATCATTCGTTCACATACGTTATTCAGGTCGGTTAATATTATCGACCATTCTATCGCGAGGTCTGTGATTAGCTGATTCTAGCAATATCGGTGATTATAGCGAATGATTTTCGGACGCCGGCGGCATGTCCGGGTATTCTGAGCTTTTAATGCTTCCATTTTCATTTGCAGAGCGATTGACATCTTGTTGCTCACCATAGGCTTCCACGATCCGCTGGACAAGACTGTGTCTGACAATGTCCTGCCCTTCAAGACTGACCATGGCCAGGCCATGGGTATAACGCAGCCTGTGGAGGGCGTCTAAAAGCCCGGATTGCCTTTTGTCAGGCAGGTCAATCTGCGATGTGTCGCCGGTAACGACCATTTTGCTGCCGTGTCCCAGCCTGGTAAGGAACATAAGCATCTGATTTCGGGTAGTATTCTGCGCTTCATCCAGAATGATCAATGCGTCATTCAAAGTACGCCCCCTCATGAAGGCGAGCGGAACGATCTCGATCAGATCGCATGTCATGAATCGTTGAATCTGTTCGTATTCCATCATGTCATGCAGCGCATCCAGAAGCGGTCTCAGGTAAGGATTGACTTTTTCCTGCATACTTCCGGGCAGGAAGCCGAGTTTCTCACCTGCTTCCACGGCAGGTCTTACCAGTACCAGTTTTCGTACCTCAGCATGCTTGAGCATGGATACGGCGACAGCAACAGCAAGATATGTTTTCCCCGTTCCTGCCGGTCCGACACAAAATGTCAGATCGTGTTGTTCGATCGCCCTGACATAATCACGTTGTCCGGCGCTTAAAGGGCGGATGCATTTACCGCTGAGATAGACATCGAGTCCTTCGTGTAAGGCGGCATTTCTGCGGCCTGGTTCCAGTGGATGATCATGATCAAATGACTTCATGGCACAGACGCTGGTGATGGTTTCCAGCAGGTCCTGACGAGTGAAAGGTTTGTGATTTTTTGCAGCCTCATGCAGACGTTCCAGGATATGAGCTGCTCGACCGACGGCACTGCTTTCACCACGGATACGCAGAGCCGCATTCCGTTCGGTAATCGTGACACCAAGTGTTTCACGGAGGATTTTCAGATTCCTTTCCGCACTGCCGGTTATGCCCACCCGGCGATCATCTTCCGGAAGTTGAATCGTCAGTTCCAATGATCATATACTCCTTGGCGGCTGTCAGGGTTGTCATCTAAACCGGTATAATAACAGGATTTTAATTGGATATACAGATTGTTTTGTAAGAGGTGGGAAATTATTGAACTGACCAGAGTTCAGCGATCTGTTCCCTCGTCGAGGGTATCCATACCCTGCCGCCCGGCATAGACCAGAGAATCAGATTACCTGCGGGATCACATATTTGAGCCTGTTCAAGTCGACTTGGTGAAGGACGGGTGAAAACAACATATCGGCCGGCTTCACGGGGTACGATGCGTATGTGTCGCAATGCCATTGACCGGTATTGCGGATCATAAGCGTAAAACGACATGGTGGTTTCTGATTCGTGAGGCAGCAAGGCGTTCATAAGGAACAGTTCCACCTGATTGAGATAGCCGGCCGCAGGCTTCATCCATTTGTATTCACGGATACCTGTGGGCAACTCTCTGCTGACGGTGATTTCACTGCCGCTGCGGAGGCCGGTTTCCGCCCAGGACAATTCCGGATTGACGATCGGCTGATTGGGGGATCTGTTGATCGGATCGTCCTGTCTCGGCCGACGGGTGTGCCGGATAGACCATATTTCCATTGTCCCGTCATTTGACAGAAAGAAACTGCTTTTCATGTCCGCGTATTCCGTTCCGGCGGCAATACGGGACTGCATTTCAATGTAAATGCCCTGTCGATTCAGTTCTTCAGCTATTTGCTGCTCGATTCGTGCATAACCGATATCGTTTTGCCCCTCGACGATACGCAGCCATTGTTCCGGAATCAGTATCTCGTGATATCGACTGATATCGTAAGTTGAACGCCAGACCTCGCCAGCTTCCAGTGCCTGAGCTCGCTTAAAGGTCAGTTCTGCCTGGTCGGCCAGTGTCACGGTTTCCAGCATGTCATTGATCAGTGGGCCGCGCTGCATATGCTTTGACGCGGGGTACTCGATTTCCAAGACGGCCATGGTCAGATCGTCGATCAGAATATAGATCTGGCAGAGTATCCAGTCGACATCTTTTTTCCCTGTCAGTTTCAAGGCGATGTATTCGCCGTGAAAGTCAGCAGGTTTGAAACTGTCGAACGGATTGTCCAGAATGACGGCGGAAGGATTGGCAAATGAGATTTCACCGATGGCGCGTTCCGTGATTTCATCGAGTACCATCGGCTGCCGGCTGTATCGGTAGAACAGGCTGATTGTCGTATCACTCTCGTAGACAAATCTTACCGTGTTATCAAGATTATCGGTTTCCGAGATCAGACATGGTGACGGTGGCCTGAAAGACAGGCCATAGCCGTTATCCGACCATGGTTGCGGAGCAAGTGCCGGTACATCGGATTCGGCCGCACTCGCCGGTGGATTCATAAAAAACAGCATGAAAGCGATGCTTGTGACGGTAGCTATGAACACCATGCGATTATGGCGACTGTTGCCGGGTGCTACGGGAGTGGTCGACCTTCGGTAGGCAACATCATTAAAATGGATTCGGTGCATGATACGATACATGGTGTTACATTCTTATTCTGGCTGATTGAAGCAGATCGAATGCCAGTTTCCGGTTTATCCGCATCTTTGCTTCTGGATATTCACTACTTGTAACGATCGTGTCCATAAGATGGACGGTCCAGTATTGTGTGCCATCCAGTGTTATCAATGACACGATATGCTGATGAATCGTCGATTGATCGTCGGTCTGGTAATGTCCGACAAACTGTATACAGAGAAAAGGAGGGAGTTGAAACGGTTTCGGTTCATTGTAAATCATGGACTTCAGGACAGCGGGATCGAAAATACTCTCCAGGTATGATACGAGTATTGCCTTGGGTGAATTGGTGCCGTGTATCGGCATTACTTTATTGAAGATCAGTTTTCGACTCTGCCGCTCGGGATCGATCAGCGTATTGGCGGCGGTCATCCGCGGATTACCTGTTTCTCCCGTTCCTGATTCCCACGCATAAGGAAGTAGAAAAACGATTTCATCGTATAGAAAAAGAAACCCTCCGGTGTCGATGACGTTGGTGTAACGATTATGAACCATCAGATATGCTGTTCCGACAGTTGCGAGAAAGACTGTCAGAATGACCGCCGTTGCCGGAATGATCTGTTGATATCGATGTCGTTGATCGAATACGGATGTCATATCACAATCATATCCATCTAAATTGGTTTCGCAATACGAATGATGAAGAGGCGAGACAGTTGATAATGCTGTTCGCAGTGGTGGCATGATCTGTTCTGTGCCGGATCGGGTCAGGCCGCGGGACGGAGCATGCGGCCAGTTTCGGATAAATTCGCTCGTCGGGCCTGTTGTGCCAGCGCCTGTCGATGCAGCATGTCATGAAGAACCCGGGCATCCTGCATTGGAACGACAGTGGTTTGATGGGCTCTTGTCAGTAATATCGAGGCATCTCCAGGGCGGCTGACGAGAACCATGTCGGCCTGCCTGGCGGCCTGAGCTTCACGCCTGCGAGACAGCCGATATTGACGCAGGTGCCACCAACGCCGGATGAGTGGTGATCGTGCAGCCTGTATCCGATGCCGACGACTGGCGGGAATATCGCAGTCGCATATTCGTAATGGTGCCTTGATTCGAACCGATGCGGGCCAGACCGGCAGGCTGCTGATGAGAATGTCGACCGTATGTTCACGCAACCACGTTGATAAATCAGCGGATTGCCTCAGATCGGATCGTATCGCACGGTTGACCGTTTCAATTATGATTCGATCGGCCAGGCCATCCGCTTCACACCATTGCTGGAGGTTTACCGGTTGGTTGATTATTGCTGCGAGACAGACGTGATGTGTCAGAGTGCCGGTTTTCAGCAGTTGCCACAGTCGACGTTGATTTCTTGTACCAGATCGTGAAGGCAGGCAGTCACTGGTAACAAGAAGAGTCGGTTTGTGCTGATAGACTTCCTTGTTCATGATACAACACTCATCGTATGTATCTCATGTTATGGCCTGTATTAGACGACAGGCTTGATATAACCTGTTTCTCCCCCGGTTTCCCCTTACCGCCCCGTTGCCGTGTGACTGCTTCCATGCCTTATTCGTCGATTTTCTGCTTCTAGCATCGGGCAACTCCTTTTCTTATTTGTATTCTATTAAGCAGCACGTTTTCCTGTGTAGCCATAGCCATACCCATACCCATACTTGTAACCGTACCGGTAGCCATACCGGTATCCATATCGATATCGATAGCGATATCCGCTGTCACGCGATCGCTGCCGATCAGTTGCGATCATTCCTGACACGGGTGCGTTGTAACTGTTCAGAATGCGAATGGCCTGTTCGATCAGTTTTCGAGGTGTCCGGCCGAGTCGAACAATGAGAAGGATCTCGTCGCTGACCGCGCCGAGAATGCCTGCATCGGCCAGTTCGATGACCGGGGGAGTATCAATAATAACGTGGTCGAATTCATGACGCAGTTGCTGTAGCAGGTTTGCCATATTCTGACTGCTGAGAAGCTGGACGGCTTCGTTGTTGGCCCGGCCGCCTGTTGTAATGATATGCAGCCTGCCGTCATCAAACCGATGGATGATCTCGGACAGTTTTGCCTCGCCTCTCAGATAGGAGATCAATCCTTTG
Source organism: uncultured Phycisphaeraceae bacterium (assembly GCA_964425365.1). Taxonomy (GTDB): domain Bacteria; phylum Planctomycetota; class Phycisphaerae; order Phycisphaerales; family Phycisphaeraceae; genus CAYRND01. Next base: position 4,996 of record CAYRND010000121.1, on the reverse strand, counting down.
GTCTGATTAAGAGGCATGAGCTTTTCAAAAGTCGGAAGTCTGAGATCCGCTTCCAGTACGACTGTCCGGCGATTCCGCATTTCAGAGAGGCACGCTCCGAGATTCAGACTGGTGATGGTTTTACCTTCCTGGGGCGTTGCACTGGTAATGGTATGAACAAGATTACGTTTATGTTCCCAGCGGGCCAGTAAAGATGTTCGTATTGAACGATATTCCTCGGCCAGCATGGAACCGGGTTCGGTCAGCGCGACCAGCCTGTCATCCAGTTGACTGAGCCAGTCCGAATCACGATGAATCAACTCGGAAGGATCGACGTCGGATTCACCGCCGGGGGGTGGAGCTTCATGTCGGGTGTCGTGGTCCATCGGTGCCGAGGGCGCTGCCATTGTCATGGTCGCCGGCTTATCAGCTTCCGTAGATATGGCGAATTCAGTCTGCCTGGGTTCAGCAGGGATCTGAGCTTCAGGCAGTTGTGTGAAACAGGATGGCGGCGCAGCCTTCTTTTTATCAGGCTTGGGGTCCTGGTCACCAGCTCGATTCAGCGCGTCAAAAATATATCCCATCAGAAGTTCCCCGCAATTTTGTAAACAGGGTCGTTATTCATGCCACATTGGCCTGGTGTATCGAAGCAGGGTACCATGTCATCCAGTACCTGTTTTACCATGGTTACCGTAATACGCTGAATCTGCTTGACAAAGCCGAGCAGTAGACAGTTATCGCATACGATATTGATCAGTCGGGGTATGCCGCCTGTATGCTTGAAAAGCGTTTCAATGGCGTCGGAACAGAAACTGACTCTCAGATTATCCTTGTCTCTGCTGGCGGCGCGGATACGGTGTACGATATAGCCTGCGGTATCCTGGATATTAAGCGGCCTGAGCTGTTTTGCCATGACGATCCGCTGACGCAGGGCATTGAATGAGGGCGTACCGATACGATCACGCAGTTCCGGCTGGCCGACCAGCACCAATTGAAGCAATTTTGTCGTGTTAGTATCGAAGTTGCTCAGTAGACGCAGTTCTTCCAGCGCGTTGTCGGATATTGTCTGCGCCTCATCGATAAAGAGGACAACAGGTTTGCCCTGGCTGGCATGTTCTTTGAGAATAGCGTTCAACCGTTCCAGCAGGTAGGCATGATCCTCATTTCCCGTAAGTGTCTGATTCATGTTCCGCAGGGTATGACGAAGCAGTTCGGGTCCGGACGAATGGCCGTGAAACAGTTGGAGGATAGTGGCGCGGTCGCCGCAGCGGTGGAGCATGGTTCGGCCGACGGTTGTTTTTCCGCTGCCGATATCACCGGTAATCAGCACAATGCCTTTACGCATACGGATGGTGTATTCGATTGCGGCCAGCGCTTCGCGATGTTGTTCACTGGCGTAGAAAAAGCGCGGATCGGGCGTGTTCTCGAAGGGCAGGCATTCCAGATTGTAAAAACTATCATACATCTGTTAATCGGAATTCTGTTGAATAGGTGCGATATCGTTGACCGATTCTCCGGTAATCCATGTAATCGGGTGTTTTTTAAGGTTGTCAAGCTGATGAGGTTTTTCCAGGTCGAAATATAACAGTAAGGCAATACCTGCCAGCAGCGAGCCCATGACAATGGCGTTTGCCGGGTAAAGGATCATGTTGCGTAACCTTCGTACTCGCCGGTTCTGTCGGCTGATGATTTCGCTGACACTGCCGATAACGGGCAGGTTGAATTCCTTGTTGATCTGGTCACCTGTGCTGAATGATTCATCCGTGCGGTAAGCGAAAAGAACGCTGAATGATCCTGCCATGAGTCCTAATGAGATGGCGGCCATGAGCACCTGCGCCAGTTGCGGAGAGACAGGTTTTGTGATGGGTTCAGCATACTTGAGAAATTCGAGGGAAATACCCCGATTACCGGTTTCTGCCGCCAGCGCCATTTCCACACGTCTGAGATTATCCTCCCAGAAGCCGATCTGCCGCGTGAGCAGACTCATTTCACGGTTAAGGCGCCGGTAATTGCTCCGGATTGGGAAGAGTAATTCCGATTCCTTTTCCTTTTGTTCAATTGTCCGTCTCAGTGATGCGATTTCTTTTTCGATCGATTGGAAATCATTCTGTGCAATAGTTAACTGCAATTCCATATCGGTGCGTTTTTGATTGGTTTCGAATTGGCGCTGAGTGATGATTTCCTGTTCTGTTTCACTGATGGTTTTTTCCAGTTGTTCGATCTGCTGCATGAGGGCGAGCAGATCCGGATGGCGGTCTCGCATTTTATAGACGCCGGTGAAAGTGGCCATCTGCTTGTTCAATTCACGCAGTTTTTCTTCCATCCGTGTCAAATCGGGGTTTTTCGACTTGGTTACCAGTGGGATTGATTCCGGTTCATCGGCAATGGATGTTTCCAGGGCGCTGATGCGGACATTCAATGAGTCGCGGCGGTTGATCAGGTCCGACAATTTCGTCTTGGAGTCAGCAATCTGAGTCTGCAGATTATTAGGATGTTCGGGCAGCAGCTCCGCGTGTTCGATTTCGTATTCCAGCAACTGATTTTCCAGGTTTTCGATCATTTTCTGGTTACGCGCCACTTCATCACGAAAGAATTTCGCGGATTCTTTGAGCCGGTCCTCCATTAATGATTCAGTTCGATGTATGTAGCTTGCCACCAGGCCGTTGACGGCCATACTGGTCAGATTGGGATCCGTTCCGATGTATTCCACTTTGATACGTGTGACATCGCCGGTGGATATGATTTTTTCAACGAGAACTTTGCGAAAAAGGTCATTTCGCAGCAGGTGCCGGTCAAGTGGTGTCCGAATCAGTCCGAGTCTGTTCAGCTCCGGTTCGATTTCCCTGATGACTTCATCAATTGCGGGTTTGCCGACGATTTCCTCACGTAGCGAGTTGATCGAGTACTGGTTGGGTTTGGTTGCTCCACGGTTGGTGATTTCCGTCAGGACCATATCCATTCGCCGTTCAAAGATGGCTTCTGACTTGTATTTACGCGGAAGGAACAGGCTGATGCCGAGTACAGTCGCTGTCACAATAAAAGCCGGTAGGATAAACCGCCAGCGATAGCGTTGGAGGATATCCAGGAATTCGATGTAAGCTCGGTACTGGTCTTGTTTTTGGCTCATGATACGTTACTTCTCACTGGGTTATACTTATTCGGCATTATCCCGATAACCTTCGCCATAACTGCGCTTATCGAACGCAGCGTCCTGTATATCTGCAGGGGCTTTGATCGTCTGAACAATCGGTTGTACGGGCAGGAGCACCTGCTGAAGTGCGAGGCCGACGGCTGCGAATGGATTGGGCGGAACGTAGATGATATCACCGTCCTGCAGCATAGCATCCAGCGTGGTATCACCTTCCTGTACGATACGATCGAGGTCGATGGTCATTCGCTTTCGAAGTTCTCCATCGGGACTTGGTCTCAAAATCTGGATTTTAGATGGATCGGACAGCCGTGTCGGCTGGCAGATGGCCATGGTTTTAAGCACCGTATTCGTTCCGTCGTATGGAATAGCACCTGGCAGGGACACTTCACCGAAAACAAAGATCTTTTTACTGCGGTAGGAAGTGACGCGGAGCGAGACATCGGCATCCTCGTAATATTCCTGGGCGAGTGTGGCAAGGTGAGCACTGGCCTGTTCCGGTGTCATGCCTGCTATATAGATACTCCCGAGCAAGGGGAGGGTAATCCGTCCATCGGGACGGATGGTTTCGGAATGGCCGTTAATTTCACGTACACGTTTCGACGTGATAGTGATCAAATCCGGCGGTTCGAGTGTGTATGTACTGGTTGAGACCATGGGCTTGGGTTCACAGATGAATGCGCTGTAATCGGTGTATTGCTTGGTGCAAGCATTCATCAAGATCATGGTCAATCCCGTAACGATCATCAGTACGGTTTTCATTAAGATCATTCTGCTCGTTTTCATGGACGAGTCTCCTTCCGCCACCACGCCGTTCAGCATGCAGTTGAGTCCCACAGTCGCGGTAAAGTGGCAAACATTAGCTTGATATCTCTTATAAGGCTTCGCCGGCGCAGGTAACGTATGTCGTATGCCAGCTTTCTCCTCATGCTTCGAATATCATTGGTATAACCGTTTCGCACCTGAGCCAGGCCGGTCAGTCCTGGTCGCGTAATCAGTCGCCATTCGATTTCGGGCAGGTCATGGCTGAGCTGCACGAATATTTCCGGTCGTTCAGGTCGGGGGCCGACCAGTGACATCTGGCCGATCAGAATGTTGAAAAGCTGCGGCAGTTCATCTACGTGACTTTTCCGCATCCACTGGCATCCTCGCAGGACGCGTGGATCATTCTTACTTGCCCATTGCACACCTTTGACCTCGGCGTTTTGAACCATGGTTCGGAATTTCCAAATTTTAAACAACCAACCGTTTCTCCCGACCCGCCACTGCTTGTACAGGATCGGTCCACCATCCATCAGGTAGATCCATGATGCGCAGAACAGAAGCAGAGGGCTCAATAGAATCAAGGCAAGCAATGCCAGCAGCATATCCGAGCACCGCTTGCCGAGCAGAAATAGTCTACCGGGGGTGTGAATCCGTAGAGAGGATTTCATTTCACCCGTGGTGGAAAAGCCGATTGTGGGGGCCGTGCTCATGATTCCTTACCTTTCGCAGGCCGACAATATTCGACTGTGCAGTCAAATGAGCTATCGTCGTGATAGGAATAACACTTAAGTGTGTTATGCGTTTCATGCCGGATGTAACGATCACGAAGGGCGGGATGAATTCTCGAAATGGTCTATCGGACTGAAGGTTGATCGAACACGTCAGGTACCGGGGCGATGTTATCGGATAGTGCAGAGCGGTTCGATTGTGGTTAAAATGGAAGGGTGATATAATGATGATCTGATAAGCGCCTGTAGCTCAATTGGATAGAGCATCGGTCTTCGGAACCGAGGGTTGGGGGTTCGAGTCCCTCCAGGCGCGTTTTTTATTACTAGACCTGTCTGGAGGCGATGGGCCAAAGCAGGATAGAAGGAACTCAACGAG
>CAYRND010000120.1:0-12671 GCA_964425365.1 uncultured Phycisphaeraceae bacterium | reverse complement strand
CCTCATCGTGCCGGAACAGGAAGTCGATCTCGTTGCCGTCCCGGTCACGATAGTAGTAGATAGCAGGCGCCTTACCGCGGTGCCACCAGCTCTTGAGCAGTTCGGCCAACACATGCGTCTCGAACATTGCTCCGGCCATCGCCCCGGCGGCCAGGGTTTCGGGGCTGGACCACTCGGTCAGGTATGCAGCCAGGCCCGTGTCCAGGAAGTATAGCTTGGGCCGCTTGACCAGCCGCTTGGTCACGTTGCTGAAGTACGGCTGAAGGAGGTAGACCTGGAAGCTGGCCTGGAGGATCGACAGCCAGTTCTTGGCCGTGTTGGGCGCCACGTCGGCGTCGCGGGCCAGCTCGGCCAGGTTGAGCATCTGGGCGGTCCGCGCGGCGCAGGCCCGCAGGAATCGTACAAAGGCCAACTCGTCGCCTACCTGGGCCAGGTCCTTCACATCCCGCTGAAGGTATGTCTGGAGATACGAGCTGTAGAACAGGTCGCGATCCGTGACCGGACCGGCCGTCAACGAAGGGAAGGCCCCCAGCCAGATGTCCTTGTAGACGCTCTCCACGTCGGACTTCGCCGTGGATGACTCCCGTGCCTGGATGGCCTGGCGTGTGGGGAGGAAGGGAGGCACATCCAATTCCAGGCGATGGCGCTCCCGGCTGGAGAAGCCCAGAAGGTTCAGGATCGCCACCCGGCCGGCCAGCGTCTCGGAGACGCCCTTCATCATCAGGAACTGCTGAGAGCCGGTGAGCCAGAACATTCCTGGTCTGCGGTCCGTGTCGACAGCCATCTTGATAATCGGGAGGAGCTGGGGCGAGTACTGGATCTCGTCGATCAGCACGGGCGGCTCGAACCGCTGCAGGAAGAGCACCGGGTCCTCGATGGCCAGGGACCGAAGCGTCGGGTCGTCCAGCGTGACGTAGCGGCGCTGCTTCTCGCAGAGGTGCTGAAGCAGCGTGGTCTTACCGACCTGCCTGGGTCCTGTCAGGAGCAGAACAGGGAACTGATCACCGGCCTCGGTCCAGCACGACTTCATGGTGCGATTCAGGTACATGGGCGTTTCCGGCAATAATGCAATACAGATGCATATTAGCCGGCAGTCGCGGCGGCGTCAAATCATGGATGCGGGTTATTGCCGGGCAACCCTGTACCATCCCGGTGGGGTCGGTGCCCGTAGTGGCTGGAATTGGAACTTGACGGGAAAACCATACCTGCTGACGCGACGCTGGTGCCGGGTTCCAGCACGTCCTTTGGTTGTGGCAGGTCCGCTTCGATAGAAACCTGTACTTGCGATACCGTGAACCCTCCGGCACGTGTCGCCAGGGCACTGGCCGGAGGAGGAACATGAAGACAATCAAGGCAAAGGTCACGAAGCGCACGAAGGGTTTCGGATTGGGTGGGGAGTAGTGGGGTGTATCAATATGTGTGCGGAGGTGTGGCGTGCGAGGGTGTGGCTTGTGGTAAATGCCGATGGATGACTTGATAAGTGACTATACCTTTCCTGCTCGTGGCTGGTTGGGATGCGACTCGGAAGTTTTTCCCGACCCTGAAGTATTCCCCTGGTCCTTAAATGTAAAGTGAGCTCAGACCCCAGCGAAGCCCTGCTGGTGCAAACTGGTCGGGTCGGGTGTCGTGCCTTCGTCACGGCACGGATCGTCGCTTCGCGACGCTCCCAACCCTCCCAGCAGAAAAAACCCAGCCTTCGGCTGGGTTATGAATAGCGGGGGCAGGATTCGAACCTGCGACCTCCGGGTTATGAGCGGCCTTTTTGAGCCCGCCGAAAAGCCCATGAGTATATTGTTACCAATAGTTTACACAAAGGATCAAATTTCGCAAATTGTTGCATCATACCGCCATTTTTAGCCTGTTATCGCGGTATTGAAATAGTGAAACGGTATAAAACGGTAGAAGCTGCGACCGTATCCAATCGCATCCGAGGGTCATAGGTTCGTACCCAATTACCAAAACGGTATGGTAACCGCTGCAGCCAAATCTCTTCCATCGTGCGTCAGTTCTCTGCTCATCTTTTGGCATAGCCAGAGCGTTGAAGTACCACAAAGCTGCTGCCGCAGTAGGCTCCAGTTGCGATCCGAGCCGCAAGCTTTTCCATGCCTTGGCACTTGATGAGCGGATGTAAGTCTGGATTGCCCACAGCGTCATGATGCTTGCGGCAATCCATGATAGAATACGGCCATGGGTATGAAAGATATCTGGTCATCGAAACAACTGGTCGCGGCAGCTCAACAACTGCATGAGTCTCGACTGTACGAGCGATTTTCCGATCACGATTATTTCCTGGTCCGCACGCCGAAGCTCGACGAGCCGGCCGTTGTGGTGTTCATGGGATATGGCGGCGAGGCCTTTGGCTTGAACGTGTTTCTCGGCCCATCGGCCCTGGCGTCGTACCGGGCCCTGTTCGACGCCGGTAGCGAAGCGAGGGCACACCGCGAGATGTTGCGATCGTCCGTAATCGGCTACCAGATGTCCGATGTGATGGACCTGACCCACGACGCCCGTCGATGGCTCAAGAAGGCGAAGATTCGGCCCTGTGGTGACCAGTTGTATCCTGATCCCATGAGCATCAAACCCGGCAAGGCACCTTCCGCAGTGCTGAAGGACAGCGAAGTCCGGCTGCTGTTGCACCTGGTGCGTGGCATTCTCGCCGCCGCGCAGGATAAATCTTTCAAGCCGTGCGGTACCGATCGGTATGGGCGGGTGCTTTGCATTCAGTTGGACGAGGATACCGAACATCCCAAGGCGGTTCCCGCCTGGGAACATTATGCTCCCGACAATCGTGCGGGGCGGTCGGTAGATGCCGATGCGGATAAGCCAATGGTTTCCCGCTTCGACCTCGGCGGCCTTAAGGCCAACGGCGACAACTGGCTGGTCAGCCTGCTGCCCATACCCGGCGCAATCCAGGGTGATGATCGCCAGCCGTACATGCTGATCGTTTGCAGCGAACAGAGCCAGAATTTCTACCCCAATCTGCTGATGGGGATTGAACCCGCGGACCTGGTTGATGCTTTGGCCCGTCTGATGCGAGGCGAGCCGGAACCATTTTGTGGCCAATCAGCAGCAGGATTACCTCTCGACATCACTCCACCGCCTACCGGTTTGCCCGCCCGGCTGGTCTTCGACAGCATGTCACTCTGTGACATGCTGTGCGGCACCTTTGAGCCGTTGGGTGTGCAATGCATCGATGGTTCAGACGATCCTGGCTTGCAGAGGATGCTTGATGACCTGCACGAATTATACGAGGCATTCATGCTCATTGACGAGGATGCCTTGTTTCTTCAGGATGACCGAATCCCCGATGCCGACGACCTTGACGGGTGGAAGCAGGTTGATGGCCGACTCAAGGACATGATCCTCGATGAATTGAATCGTAACCGCGGTTACCTTCGCTCGCGGGCGCTGAAACGGTATTTCGGGCCTGGCGCCGACCCCCAGAAGTTGTTCAGTGCATATCACAAATTCATGATCATGGGCAGTTACGCTCACTGGTTTACGACCAGTTACCGCTCGGCCCGCAACCGGCCGAGTCTGGCCGAGCAGTGGTTGGATGACCCACACGTCTCCGAAGCGGTCAAGACTTTATTGCGAGCCATCCTTTCGCAGGGTCCGAGCATTTACCGCATTGACGAGGCGGATGAAAACACCGGCAAGATCGTGTTTGCCGACCTGTTCAGCGATGACGTTACAATCGTTACTGATTTCGCCTTGTCCATCTGCATTGAGCCGGGATGTTTCGTGCCCGCCAGGCTTGTTCCCGTGGGAAACTTTCACTTTGTCTATCCCGTCGGTCCTGTGATGGTTGGTTGCCAGTGGAGCAGGGCCATGGCGTTCTTCGACGATCAACGAATCACACCTGAGCCCGTATTATTCCGCGATCAACCCCATCTGCTTGGCCGGCTTTGGGCTGTGCTCGACGAGTACGCCGTAGACCTGCAAAACGCCGACGGCCACACGTTTGTTCCTCAAACCGCGGTCTTTGCATGTCCCAACCGCCCGGCCCTCGAACGCTTTTTTGCCGAGCAACCCGATTACGAATCCGAGGGTGACGATCCGAACGCCTGGGTATGGTTCCGACCCGGCACCGAGATATCGACTGACAAGGTGGTCAAGGGAACCCACATGATCAACACACACTTCGATACTTCAACCGGCCCGGCTACACTGCTGGGCCATATCGAGTTGCACGACGGCCGGTTCACATTGACCACGAATTCGCGAGAACGGTTCGACACCGCCCGTGCAGCGCTCGAGCAGGTTAAAGGCGTCCGCCTGATCTCCGTCGAAGCTGAACCCATCACCCCCTCCCGCCAGGAACCCACCACCGCCACGCCAATGCACCGGGAGGACGACCCGATAGTCGCTGATAAAGCGATGCTCGACACCGCCCGTGATTTCCTGACCAATCACTATCGCCAATGGCTCGACTTACCCATTCCTGCACTTCGCGGCAAAACGCCCCGACAAGCCGCAAAAGACCCCAAACTCCGCCGACAACTGGCTGCCATGATCCGCGCCATACCCGATCCAACCAACCTGGGTGACAACAACATCCGGATCAACGCCCCACGCCAGATGCTGCTGGCGGAATTGGGCTTGGATTGAGCGTGTTGCGGCGGCAACTTGGTTCATCGGCGAGTGAATTATTGGCAACATAATGAATTTACGATGAAAAGCGTGTTTCCCAACGGACTTTTATACCACGTGATCCAACCACATCTTCCATTCGTAACCGCTAACCCGGCGGGGTCGGTGCCCGTAGTGGCTGGAATTGGTGACGGGAAAACCATACCTGCTGACGCGATGCTGGTGCCGGGTTCCAGCACGTCCTTTGGTTGTGGCAGGTCCGCTTCGATAGAAACCTGTACTTGCGATACCGTGAACCCTCCGGCACGTGTCGCCAGGGCACTGGCCGGAGGAGGAACATGAAGACAATCAAGGCAAAGGTCACGAAGCGCACGAAGGGTTTCGGATTGGGTGGGGAGTAGTGGGGTGTATCAATATGTGTGCGGAGGTGTGGCGTGCGAGGGTGTGGCTTGTGGTAAATGCCGATGGATGACTTGATAAGTGACTATACCTTTCCTGCTCGTGGCTGGTTGGGATGCGACTCGGAAGTTTTTCCCGACCCTGAAGTATTCCCCTGGTCCTTAAATGTAAAGTGAGCTCAGACCCCAGCGAAGCCCTGCTGGTGCAAACTGGTCGGGTCGGGTGTCGTGCCTTCGTCACGGCACGGATCGTCGCTTCGCGACGCTCCCAACCCTCCCAGCAGAAAAAACCCAGCCTTCGGCTGGGTTATGAATAGCGGGGGCAGGATTCGAACCTGCGACCTCCGGGTTATGAGCCCGACGAGCTACCAGACTGCTCTACCCCGCAGCCAGTTGTGAATACGACATCTTAGCATATTCTTAATCTCGGACAAATACATGTCCTCCAGGCAAAGAATCGTGTAAAAATGCCAGGCCGCCGCCACCACCATAGGCTGATACCCCGCCGACTCTTATATCAATTCCTTTCCTTATATCCACACAAAACCGGCCGTTATCGGACTGCAGGCCACAGAAATCTACCTCCGCTGTCAAGACCTGATAATATTCTGTCGACTAATACTGATAACTGAATATCGGGGATGCGGCCTGGGGAATACCTGCGGAATGCAGATGGTTATATTTGAAAAGCCCGGCCAACTCACTCTGACTTGGTAAATCCGGGCGAACAGGGTAGGAATGCGCTTGGTCAATAATTCAGTGGGTCACCTCACGAACGGACGTGTGAGTATCAAACACAATTGGATGATAACCGCCTCCATGGCTCCTTTTAATGTACGTACGTTTGGGGAGAACAAGACCATGACCGTCATGACCGAGGAAATACTCCGCTACGTCGATCCGAAATTCAATACCGTCACCCCACAGGCATTCTCCGTTCCGGAGCGGCAGGTTCTGGATGAAGTCAACCAGAAGGTCGCCGGATCCGTCTCACTGGCGGGGATAATCGACTACCTCTTCGAAACCACCGCCGGGCTCATTCCCACCGATCGCATCGGGGTAGCATTCGTACACGAGGAAGGACGGCGTCTGGCGACGTATTACTTCCGAACGAACTATCAACCGGTACATCTGAATAAGGGATACACCCAGGACCTCGCGGGCAGCTCGCTGGAACTGGTCATGCAGACCGGACAGATCCGCGTGATCAACGACCTGAAGGAATACCTCCGCAAGCGCCCCGACAGCGAATCGACCGACCTCTGTCTCAAAGAAGGAATCCGCTCGTCCATGACCTGCCCGCTTATCGTCGATGACCGACGCGTCGGACTGCTCTTCCGCAGCAGCCGCCTTCCCAATGCCTATACCGATCACCATGTGAATTTGCACATCGCCATCGCCGAACGCGTCAGCCAGGCCGTCGAAAAAACATACCAGTACGAGCAGCTTGCACAGGTTTCACACGCCTACCTCGAAATCCTCAACTTCATCAGCGATGAAATCGAAAAACCCATCGCTCGCATGGCACATGAAGCAAAGGAACTCATGACCGGTACGCTCGGCCGGCTCACGCCGAAACAGACTCAACATATCCGGAATATGGCCGGCCGGAACCGGCAGATTCTCTCGCTGGTCAAAAATTACACGGCGCTCGCGAAAATCGAAACCGACGGTCTGCATCCCAATATCATCGACAACGTCGAACTCATCAGTGAAGTCGTTCAGCCGGTTATCAACCTGTACGAAGCGAAGTGCAACGAAAATTACATCAGACTCACGCATATGTACCCGGCCGACAAAATCTTCCATGCCTGCGACCCTGAACTGATGAAAACCGCATTGAACCACCTGGTCAGCAATGCGATCAAGTACGGTCAAGCAAAAGGTGAAATCCGCATCGCCGTACAGCAAACCGACAAAAACACCTGCATCTCCGTCTGGAACAACGGCAACGGATTCAACACCGAACAGAAACGGCGCCTATTCCAACGATTCTCTCGACTCGAGCAGACCGCTCTCGTCGAAGAAAAAGGAACCGGACTCGGCCTGTACCTCGTCTGGCGCATCATGCAGGCACACGAAGGCCGGGCAAAAGCAGCATCCGAATACGGCAAGTGGGCCGAGTTCTACCTTGAACTGACCAGGTGAACGTACCTGATAACTGTCACCTCCCTCGTGGCACGCCAACGGTCACGATGGCTATCTGTCAATACGACTTCCGCTCGGATCGCCTGTGCGGCAACAGAATCATCATGACGCCGGCGAAGACCATTGCAATGGAACCCGGCTCAGGTACTGCGGTATACAGTATGTTGTCGATCGCACCCGAACCGCCCAGAACGATCTGAACCCGGCTGAAGTGATCCACACCCAGCTCGCCCGCCGTAATCGGCGAGAGCCGGTTCGCCGTATTGTCGCCGAAGATGATCGTATCATCGTAATAATCACTACTCGGTGTGATCAGGTCCTGAAAGTTGATTGTCGTGATCGGCGCCTGGTCATCATACAGAATCATGTAGTACCCGCCGCCGTTGTTCATCTCGACCAGCCCGTCCAGATCGATCAGATCGAACCCGAACTCGATAATCGGCTGATGAAACTGAAATGTGATTGAACCCGCCGGTCGTGAACCTTCGTCATTCGGCTCAAGCACAAAACCGTCGTCACACGGATCAATCGCCTCGCAACCGCCCGACGATTCCTGGATGATCAGCAGATTACCCAGCACTTCCGATATATCAATATTGCCCCCGGACCATGACCCCTCCGTCGTTTGCTCCACGTAACGCGGGCCTTCAAGATCATAATCAGCCGTAAGGCGCTCACGACTGTCGAATATGACTCCCAGGTCGGCTTCCGTGTGATAGTTGTCAATGGTGGTATCAACGTTGTCAAATTGACCATCGATAATCCGGCCGTGCGTGAAATCCTCGAAATCGATGATCTGCGTTTCCAACGCAGCATCCGCCGAAGCAGTGATGAAAAGAACAGACAGACCGATAGCGCAACATAAAGTCTTCATGGGTTTCCTCCCCTCCACGGGTCAGTGTGTGTAAAAACAAGAATACAACTGTTATTCAATACCTGATGCAATGAACCGCGTCAGGTTAATTTATGATGAATCTAACGGCTGTAACGTTGAAATGGATAACCCTTACCGGTTATCCGGCCGGGACATGAAAGACGGGTAAGCTGTAACAGTTATAACGCCCTCGCCAGACCCTCAGCTCAATCCTCCTGGAAATCGGCCGGGGTAATATCGACCTGCGTATGCAGGTGGCCGGTCGAGCCGGGTGTCATCACAATCTTGTAAATGCACCAGCCGAGAAACAGCGCCACGCCGCCCACGGCAATGACCATGGTAATCCAGCCGTAAACGGACAGCGGGGCAGGCGATTCGGTTTCCCCGAGCAAAAGCGTGAAAAAGTCCGCCATCGCAAGAATTGCGGTTGTCATGGTGACACCTCCGTTTCAGCTTGCTCCTGCCTGCGCCAGCGACTGATCGATATGGAAACGAAGAAGGTAAAGAGTATGGCAACAAGAACGATCAAACCGATGGAAAGCGGTATGCCCATCGCATTTTCGTTGTAGACATATTCTTTCGTTTCCTCATTCCAGATATGGAGCGAGATGGCCCTGATGCGATCGGGCGCATTCACACTGACCCAGAACCCGAAAATGACCAACAGGTATATCGGCGAAATATATCGCAGGATAAACCCGACAACACGAGGAATACGCACTTCCGCGCCGCGATCGATCTCGGCCAGGCCCAGTTTCGGGCCGAGTACCCAACCGAATAATATTGCCTGGAAACCCGCAAGCAGGAAAATCAGGAACGTACCGACCCAGAAATCAAGTGTATCGAGGGCATACAACTCGTTGGTAAAATAAATGACAAATCCGGTACCAACGGCCGTAATAAAACTGAGCATCGCAACAGATACTTTCCGGCCCAGCCCGATTCCCTGTTCGAGCAGTGCAATCGCCGGTTGCAGCATAGAAAGCGAACTTGTTACTGCTGCCAGAAACAGCAGGAAGAAAAACAGAAACCCGAATATCCGACCCCCGATCATATGATCAAAAACACGTGGCAGCGTAATGAAACCCAACCTGAACACGCTTTCCAGTGACTCGGCGATACCGCCCGATCCCAGGAAAATGAATGCCGCAGGAATAATCATCATGCCACCCAGTGCCACTTCACAAAACTCATTTCCAGCAGCAGCAGTCAGTGAACTGAGCGCGATATCGTCATCCGGCTTGAGGTAACTGGCGTAGGTAATAACAATACCGAATCCCACTGATAGCGAAAAGAATATCTGACTTGTGGCGGCAAGCCACATTTCGGCGTTGGTCAATGATTTCCAGAATGATCCCGCCTGTCCTGCGGGGTTCCACATATAACCCAGGCCGGTCAGTACACTATGTTCACTACTGACCGACTGTTCCGGCGAACCCAGTGTCAGCACGCGAACCAGGACAACAACGGCCAGTACGATCAATGCGGGCATCGCCCACTGACAGAACCATTCAATTCCTTTCGTCAGGCCGCGGTAGATCAAAAGGAAATTGATAATAAAGCAGATAATGACGAAGATAAGCGCCGATTCCAGTGGATTGCGAAAAACAGCGCCGTCGCCGGCGAGTCCGAAAAAAGTATCCAGGAATCCGCCGAAGGCTTCGCCATCGGTGGCCGGCATGGTCCCCGTCGCATAGTACCAGGCATAGCCCAGGCACCACGCTTCGATGAAAACGTAGTACATGTAGATGATGATGGGCACCATCATACTGACCACGCCGAAGTAGGCGGCGCCGTCCCATTTGCAGACGGCGCGGTAGATGCCCGGCGACGAGTTATGGCCGCACCGCCCGCCATAGCGTCCCATGGCCCACTCGGCCAGCGCTAACGGCAGGCCGAGGATCAACAGGCCGAGTACGTAGGGAATCATGAACGCACCGCTACCGTACTTGGCCGCCAGCCCGGGGAATCTGAGGAAATTGCCCAGTCCCACGGCACTGCCGGTTACGGCGAGAATCACGCCGATCCGTGTGCCCCAGGACTCCCGTGGTTTGGTTAAATCTGTCATAAGCCCATGTCCCCTGTCGAGTTGACCGCTTACCGGGCAACTAAAATACCATGATCCCGGCGCGTTGCAAGCCCGCTTCCGTTATCATGTTGCCCCGTAACCTGACCCGGAGTGCGGCGATCAGACCATGGCCGAGAACAGAACCGTATCGAATCATCCGATCAAGACCGACCCGCTCGCCGTCGACCGACCGGCAGCGGAGGCAGCCGTCGGTCCGGTGTCGCGATGGGCCATCCATCGCCGGCTCTATGACTGGGTACTCTCACTGGCACACAAAAAGCACGCGACAACCGCCTTGTTCATACTCAGCTTCGCCGAGTCCAGCTTCTTCCCCATCCCGCCGGACGTCCTGCTGGCGCCGCTTTGCCTGGGCAGCCGGAAAAGGTCCATGTGGTTCGCCACTATCACAACCGCCGCCAGTGTCCTGGGCGCCTTTCTCGGCTATTACATCGGTTACGCCCTGATCGATCTGGCACTCATGATCCCGGGTGTGACCGAAGAAGCGATCCACAAGCTGGCAGGTGAATTCGAACTCCGCGGCCAGTGGTATGTCTTCATCGCGGCACTGACGCCGATCCCGTTCAAGCTGCTCACTATTACCGCCGGCTTCGCCAAGATGAACCTGATCGTCTTTACCATCGCCTGTCTCATCGGACGGGCTGCCAGATTCTACGCGGTAGCGGCGATATTCTGGTGGATCGGCCCGAAGGCCGTACCCCTGATCGACAGGTATTTCAATCTGCTCTGCATCATATTCGTGGTACTTCTCGCAGGCGGATTTCTGATTATCAAGTGGCTCTCATAACGAAGAAAGGTTGATATTCCATGAACGTGCTAGTGACAGGCGGTGCGGGTTACATCGGTTCTCATGCGGTCAAGAAGCTGCTTGATAGCGGGCACAAGGTGGTTGTCCTGGACAACCTCGACCGCGGCCACCGCGAGGCCGTACCCGAAAAAATCCCCTTCGAAGCACTCGACCTACGCCAGACCGAAGCCATCGCCAACGCTCTGACGCATCACCGGATCAACTGTGTTATGCACTTCGCGGCACTGGCGTACGTCGGTGAATCGGTCAACGAACCGCTGACTTACTACGACAACAACACGGCCGGCACAATCAGCCTGCTACGCGCCATGGACGAAGCCGGGGTGAATCGCATGGTTTTCAGCTCGACCTGCGCGACGTACGGTGAACCGGAGAAAATGCCGATCGTCGAGACCCTGCCGCAGAACCCGATCAACCCCTACGGAGCGTCGAAGCTGTTCATCGAACGCGTGCTGAAGGATTACGCCGCCGCCAACAGTGAATTCGCCTTCGCCGCACTGCGGTATTTCAACGTCGCCGGTTCGGCTTCGGACGGCTCGATCGGCGAGGATCATCACCCGGAAACGCATATCATCCCGGTACTGCTCAATGTGGCGCTCGGGAAAGTGCCGTATGTCACCATCTTCGGCGAAGACTACCCGACGTCGGACGGCACGTGTATCCGCGACTATATCCACGTCGAGGACCTGGTCGATGCCCACATTCTCGTCATGGAGAAACTCGAAGCGGGTGATCAGCGGTTCTACAATCTCGGTATCGGCGAGGGCAAATCGGTGAAGGAAGTGGTCGAATCGGCGAGGAAGGTGACAGGCCGGCCGATCCCCGCCGAGGCCGGCCCCCGCCGGCCGGGCGACCCGCCCATGCTCTATGCCGACCCCGGCAAAATCAAAAAAGAACTCGGCTGGGAGGCGAAAATCAAACATATCGACCTCATGGTCGAGACCGCCTGGCGATGGTTCAAAAATAATCCAAAAGGTTATGAAAAACCCTGATATGAGAACACCCCCTCGGCACAAACCGGCCGGAGGGGGTTACGTGTTTTCGATCATGATTCGAGTCAAACATTTCAATACACAGTTCAGTCGCACCTCCTTTCACGTTACATTACTGGTTCTGCATCTGGCTGATGTAATGATCACGGCAGCCTGTATACATCCAGTCGTACCTGTCTACATACTGCCCGGGCGCTTATGCTGCATGGCCATATGATCATGCTCGTGAGAACCGGTACGGTTGTGATACAGGTCATAATCCCATTCATCTACCTGGGGCCCGCCCTCACTGGCATGATCGATCATATCACAGACCCGTGGGTGGACCAGGTAATGGTCATGGTAATCCCAGTCGGTTACCGAAGTCACTGATTCCGGATCCGGGGAGGTACTGTAATTACCACTGACTCCTGTCAGTCCAAGATGATGGTCATCGTAATCCCAGCCTTCGGCCATCACGAAAGCCGACGAAAAAGCAATCACTGCCAGCACAGTCGCTGAAGCAGAAAGAAAGAAGGATTTCAGTCTGTTCTTATCAGTAATCATCTTCGTATCCTTTCAATAGTTGCATTTGTCAATCGTTCTTGATCCTTGATCGCAGTAAACACTTCACAACTCGTCATCAGGCCTGTATACGACTTACTTCAAGTAAAACGTAATCAGCGAACCTCGCATTCCCGAGTTTCAGCCTGAAATGGAAAATTGTTAGAAATTAATTACTGAACCACTACCGGCTGGAAGCCGGTAGGTTCAAAGTCGTGAGCTACGGGCT
>CAYRND010000119.1:0-12812 GCA_964425365.1 uncultured Phycisphaeraceae bacterium | reverse complement strand
CGCTGTCCCAGCTTCTCAGTAGCTGGAGATAATTAGCGCGTTCGTAGGCGTTCGGATTGGGGCAGCTTTCCAGGTTCATACTGCCGCAGGCCTGATTGACGGATTCGTACTCGTGTTCTTCCAGCCAGCGTTTGAGTTCGTTCCGAACGGTGGTCAGATACTGCGGGCCGCGAGTCAGCAGGCAGGAGACGAGCTGGCAGGTATGTGCACCGCACATGATCGCCTTGATGGCGTCGATGGCCGTATGAATCCCGCCGGTGGCTGAAAGCGAAGTTTTCACCCGGCCGGAAAGAACCGCCAGCCAGCGCAGTCGCAGCGGCAGTTCGGCCGATGTTGATAGATCCAGCCGCCGTTCGAGTTCGAGTTCATCGACATTTACATCCGGCTGGTAGAACCGGTTGAAAATCACCAGGCCCGCCGCACCGGCGTCGACGAGATGGGCGGCGATATTCGGCAGTGATGTATAGAATGGCGAGAGCTTCACTGCTATCGGGATCGATATCGTCTGTGCCAGTTCGCGGACCATCTCGACGCTCTCGAGTTCCAGCTCGCGTGCCGTCAGGTTCACATGGGTCTCGACGCGATAGATATTCAATTCGAGTGCATCGGCCCCGGCGTCTTCGATCTGCTGTGCGTAGCGCAGCCAGCCGCCCCGCGTTGTGCCGTTCAGCGACGCGACGATCGGGATACTCGTCGCAGCCTTGATCTTGCGGATACGTTCGAGATAGGTTTCCGGGCCGATGGTATACGCCTCAGGCTCGGGCAGGTACGACAGTGCTTCGGCGAACTGTTCCTTCGGTGAATCGACGGCCATGCTTGTGGCGACCGATTCGCCGTGCAGTTCCTCTTCGAACAGGGAATGCATAACGATCATTGCGGCCCCGGCGTCTTCGAGTGCCCTGGCGCTGTCCGGGTCGGTCGAAAACGGGCTGGCGCCGACAATAATCGGGTGCGGCAGGTCGAATCCGAGATATTGTGTCGACAGATCCATAGATGGTTACTCCGTATCTGAACGTTGGTTGGTGAAAGGGGTCAGGTTGTGGTTGCGGCCTCTTCCGTTGTCGCCGTTTCCGACAGTCCGTTGGGAATGTGCATATCGGCCATATGCTGATAGACCGCCACCTGCCGGCTGGTAGCCCGTTGGGCGGCCTCGGCCAGCATGTGGAACCTCGCCGGGTCGAGCTTCTCGATCATGCGGAATCGCGTTTCATTACGCATGTAATCGATTACCGATTCCTTCGGCGGTTTCGAATCGAGAACCAGCGGGGGTTCGCCGACCTGCATTCTTCTGGGGTCGAACCGGTACAGCGGCCAGATGCCCGACGCCACCGCCAGTTTCTGCTGGTCCAAGCCCAGCTTCAGGTCATATCCGTGCGCGATGCAATGTGAATAAGCGATGATCAGTGACGGGCCGGGGTACGATTCCGCTTCCATGAATGCCTTGACGGTGTGGTTGTCATTCGCGCCCATAGCGACCGAGGCGACGTAGACGTGGCCGTAGCTCATGGCCATCAGTCCGAGATCCTTCTTATTCAGCGACTTGCCTGAAGCGGCGAACTTGGCGGCCGCCCCGATCGGCGTGGCCTTGGACGCCTGCCCGCCGGTGTTGCTGTAAACTTCCGTATTCAGGCAGAGAATATTGACGTCGTACATCATCGACATGACATGATCGAGTCCGCCGTAGCCGATGTCGAACGCCCAGCCGTCGCCGCCGAAGCTCCAGACGGATTTCTTGACCAGGTAATCGGCGATCTGATCGAGTATTTTCGCGGCCTTGCCGTACTCGCCGTTGACCGACGCCAGTCGCTGCTTCAGTTCGACCACGCGTGCGCGCTGGGCGCGGATACCCGCCTCATTGGTCTGATCGGCTTCGAGGATCGCCGTAACCAGTTGTTCGCCGATGGGCGAGGCGAGCTGTTTCAAGAGGTCTTCGGCGTAGCTTTTCAGGCTGTTCACACCCAGGCGCATTCCGAGTCCGAACTCGGCGGCGTCTTCGAATAGTGAATTCGACCAGGTCGGGCCTCGACCGTTCTTATCCGTGCAATACGGCGTCGTCGGCAGGTTGCCGCCGTAGATCGACGAGCATCCCGTCGCGTTGGCGATGAGCATCCGGTCGCCGAACAGTTGGGTGACCAGTTTGACATACGGCGTCTCGCCGCAGCCGGCGCAGGCACCCGAGTACTCGAACAGCGGCTCGAAGAACTGTGAACCCTTGACGTTGACGTTTTCAACGCGTTCGCGATCGATTGCGGGAATCTGATCGAGGAAGAACGTATAGTTCGCTTTTTCATCTTCCAGCCGATCGAGCAGCGGCTGCATGTTGATCGCCTTATTCTTCGGATCGGCCTTGTTCTTCGCGGGGCAGTAGTTCACACACAAACCGCAACCTGTGCAGTCCTGCGGCGCGACCTGGATAGTGAACTTGTGGCCTTGAAAGTCCTTGCCTTTATAGTCGGTTGACCGGAAAGTCCCGGGTGCATGATCAAGCACTTTCGGTTCGTACACCTTGGCCCGGATCGCCGCATGCGGACAGACCAGAGCGCACTTGTTGCACTGGATACAGACGTCGGGGTCCCAGATCGGAATATCCTGCGCGATCGTGCGTTTCTCCCACTGCGTGGTAGCCGTCGGCCAGGTGCCGTCGACGGGAAAGACCGAGACCGGCAGCGTATCGCCCTTGTACGACATCATGACGGCGGTGACTTGCTTCAGGAACGCCGGTGCATGATCGGGCACCATCGGCAATTGACCGTGTACGGCGGTGACTTTCTCGGGAACGGCGACTTCGTGCAGGTTCGCCAGTGTGGCGTCCACAGCGGCGAAGTTGCGTCTGACAATCTCTTCGCCCTTCTTTCCGTAGGTTTTCTGAATGGCTTTTTTGATCTGTTCGATAGCTTCCTCTCGCGGGAGCACACCCGAGATCGCGAAGAAACACGTCTGCATGATCGTATTGACCCGGCTACCCATACCCGTTTCGCGGGCGACCTTGTAGCCGTCGATCACGTAGAACTTGAGCTGCTTGTCGATGATCTGGCTTTGCACTTCCTTCGGCAGCTTGTCCCAGACATCCTCAGCCGGGTACGGCGAATTCAGCAGGAACGTCGCGCCTTTGCGTGCGAAACCGAGGACATCGTATTTCTCGAGGAAAACGAACTGGTGGCAGGCGACGAACCCGGCGGACCGGATCTGGTAGGTTGAATGAATCTCACGCGGGCCGAACCGCAGGTGACTGATCGTCATGGCACCGGATTTCTTCGAATCGTAGACGAAGTAGCCTTGGGCGTAGTTGTCGGTGTTCTCGCCGATGATCTTGATCGAGTTCTTGTTCGCACCCACTGTGCCGTCGGCGCCCAATCCGAAGAAGACGGCACGAACGACATCAGGCGATTCGGTGTCGAACGTTTCATCCACCGTCAGTGATGTATGAGTCACATCGTCGGTGATACCGATGGTGAAGTGGTTCTTTGGTTGTTGCGATGTGAGGTTATCGAAGACGGCCTTTGCCATCGCCGGGGTGAAGTCCTTGCTCGACAGGCCGTATCGCCCACCGATGATCACCGGATTGTTCGGACGGGGCGTTTCGGCGAAGACGGTCTGAACGTCCTGGTACATCGGCTCACCGAGCGAGCCGGGTTCCTTGGTTCTGTCGAGCACCGCAATGGCGTTGACCGATTCGGGTATCGCATCGAGCAATGCTTTTGCGGAGAACGGGCGGTAGAGTCGGACTTTGACCAGTCCGACTTTTTCGCCGCTGTTAACCATGTAATCGACGGCTTCATGGGCCGCTTCCGCACCACTGCCCATCATGATGATGACGCGTTCGGCCTGGGGGTGGCCGACGTAATCGAACAGGTTATAACGCCTGCCGGTACGATCGGCGAAGCGGTCCATCATCTGCTGGACAATGTCGGGACAGGCGTCGTAGAAGCGGTTACAAGCTTCGCGAGACTGGAAGAAGGTATCGGGATTCTGAGCCGTGCCGCGGAGCAGTGGTGCGTCAGGTGTCAGTGCCCGCTTCTTGTGCGCCTCGACGTCGGCCTGGTCGATCATGTGCCTCAGATCGTCGTCCGAGAGCTTGTGTATTTTTGATACTTCATGCGACGTGCGGAAGCCGTCGAAGAAATGAATGAAGGGAATGCGGCTCTTGAGTGTCGATGCCTGCCCGATGATGGCCATGTCGTGCGCTTCCTGCACACTGTTGCTCGCCAGCATAGCCACGCCGATCTGTCGGCAGGCCATGATATCCGAGTGGTCGCCGAAGATGGACAGGGCATGCGTTGCGAGTGTCCTCGCGGTAACGTGCATGCAGTAGCTGGTCAGCTCGCCTGCGATTTTGTACAGACTGGGAATCATCAGCAGCAGGCCCTGCGAAGCGGTGAAGGTGGTGGTGACGGCACCGGCCTGCAGCGAACCGTGTACCGCGGCGACGGCACCGCCTTCCGATTGCATCTCGACGACATGCGGGATCTGGCCCCACAGGTTGCGCTGGCCTTTGCACGACCATTCGTCAGCCATTTCGCCCATACCGGACGACGGCGTGATCGGGTAGATCGCCATAACTTCATTGACACGATGCGCGACGGACGTTGTCGCTTCATTTCCATCGACGGTGATGATAGTGGCCTTTTCCACGGCAATACCTCCAAAAAGGCGGGTTGAGTTTACTGAATGACCGGCGGGGCAGGCAGGATCGGCGGCAAGGGACCAGTCTGAACTCAGTGTGAGATGCCCGCACCGTGTATTCGGGGTCCTGTGCCTGAACATCTGGTCATATCGATCCTAATCAATGCATACTAGCTTATCTACGGCAATTCTCAAATTGCTATCGGGCGTCCGGGTGCGGACTGAAAAATAAGAAATAATCACCGATGTTTTCCCCGCCCGGTTGCCGACATGACATCAGCATAAATACTGCTAGGATTAGAAGGTTGCGGCAAGGGTGGCGATGCCGTGCGGATCGCAAACCGTATGATCCGGTAATCCACCAGCAAGCTTTCTGGATGAACCGGATGTTCCCGGTCTGCCGAAAATCGGGTATTTTGGTCGACAGTGCCTTCGAGATAAGGAGTTTTGCATCCATGCCAATCGAAATCACCATGCCAAGGCTCTCGGATACCATGGAGGAAGGGACCCTGGTGAAGTGGCATGTCAAGCCGGGCGACCAGGTGTCCAGCGGCGACCATCTCGCAGATGTCGAAACCGACAAGGCGACCATGGAGCTTCAGGCTTTCGATGACGGTACGGTGGCGAAACTCTGTATTGATGAAGGTAAAACCGTACCCGTCGGCGAGCTGATTGTACTGCTGGCCGGTGAAGGTGAGTCCGTGGAAGACGCTGCGAACGTCGGTGAACGCCAGGCGAGAACCGAACCTGAACAGGCCGGCCCGCAGAAAGCGGATACAGAAAACGAAGGATCCGTTACAGCCCAGGTCGGCGTGCAAGAACAGGCTGATGCCAGCTCATCGCCACAGCGGATCAGCCCGCTGGCAAGACGGCTGGCAACGGAGAACAACATCGATCCGGCCACGATCACAGGCAGCGGGCCTGAAGGTCGGGTAATCAAACGCGATGTTCTGGCAGCCTTACGCGGCGAGAAACCTGTCAGTGTCAAGGCGGCCGCCGCGGAACCCGCCGCACCAACCGCGAAACTGGAAGCCAGGACTATCGAGCTGTCCAATATGCGAAAGACCATCGCCAGACGGTTGCTGGAATCCAAAACAACCATTCCACACTTCAATGTGTCGATCACGGTTAATGTCAAACCCCTGATGGATTTACGGTCGACCTTGAACAGCCAGCTTGAATCACAGGGTATCAAGCTGTCGGTCAATGATTTCGCCGTACGAGCGGCGGCACTGGCATGTGTACGTCATCCGATGGTCAACAGCTCGTGGGCGGACGGATCGATCAGGTTGTACGGAACGGTGAACATGGGCGTGGCGGTGTCATTGCCACCTGAACGGGGCGGCGGGCTTATTGTGCCGGTGATCCGTGACGCGCATAACCTCGGCCTGAGGGCCATTTCAGAAACAACACGCTCGCTCGCAACGAAAGCAAGAGAGACCGGCCTGTCGCAGGAGGAAATGTCGGACGGCACGTTTACACTGACGAATCTCGGGATGTACGGTATTGAGCAGTTCGCGGCCATTATCAATCCGCCCCAGGCGGCGATCCTCGCGATCGGAGCGGCGGTCAGCAAGCCGGTGGTCATTGACGGTGAACTGGCCGTCGGCTGGGAAATGACCGTGACCCTCGCAGCGGATCACCGTATTATCGATGGCGCCATCGCAGCCGATTATCTCAAGACGTTTAAAGGTCTTTTGGAAGGCCCGGCGGCGCTGCTGGTTTGAGAACATGCCATGGTAAAATTGCGTAAAATAATGATGTTCAGGGGAGATGGAACCCTCACAGGCAGTACAAATGTGACAGAACGAGCGTTCAAATCGTATCTCTTTTGCAAATATTAGAATAACAACATTTTTGAGGTAGACTGATTGCCATGAAGAATGCAGTAAAAATCACGACAATTGCGTTGATGCTCGCGTTTGCGGCGGCCGGTTCCGCCATGGCTGAGCTGGAATGGGAAACCGATCACGTCAGTATGAAAGCGGAACTGGGACAGGAAAAAGTCATTGCCAAATTCCCTTTCAAGAACGTATCAGAAGACACCGCTGTAAAGATCAGCCAGGTGAGAGCCTCCTGCGGCTGTACGACGACCAAGCTCGAAAAAGACAACTACGAACCGGGTGAAACCGGCGATATCGAAGCGGTTTTTACACTCGGCGGCAGGCAGGGCAAACAGATCAAAAAGATTTTCGTCCATCTCGATAACCAGACCACGCCGACGTACACGCTGACACTCGAAGTCGATATCCCCGAGTTGCTGAAGATCGAGCCGCGATTCGTCTACTGGTCCGCCAGTGATGAATTGAAAGAGAAGGTCATCGAGATCACTGTGCCGCACGAGGGAAAGGTATTTGTTCGCCAGGTGCGATGTATGAACAACCAACTCGAGGTCGATCTGAAGACCATCGAAGACGGCAAGAAATACGAAGTGGTAGTAACACCGCAGGATCTGGAAAAGAGCATGTATTCGGCGATTTACATCGACGCCGTGCTGCCGGACGGCCAGAACAAGACCTTCACGGCATCAGCGCGTATTGCCGGTAAAACGCCGTATCAGCCACCGACACGTTACCCGAAAGGGCATCAACATACGCAGCAGAATCCGTCAAATTCGACGGACAAGCCGGAACAAGGGAACCATCAGGCTTCCGACAGTGATCATACAGGGGATCAACCCGGTAAAAACGAGCAGACCGGCGAAGAAAAGTCGTCCTCAGCCGATCCGGAGCCGCAACCTCAACCTGAACCGGCCAATACCGGGACTACCGAATAATCAATCATCATGGTGATTCGAACGTTGAGACAGATGCTGATGCTGTTGCTGGCGGCGCTGATCCCAGCGCTGATCGCGGCGGCAATCCATCCGAACCGGCCGGCCTGGAACGAAGATGAGCTTCGTGAAGGACATATCCGGCTCAGTGATGCCTTGAATTGGGGCGATCAGGCTTTGTGGCTGGACGCCCGAAGCACGGAAGCATATGAACAGGATCACATTCCCGGCGCCATGCCGCTCAATGAAGATGATTGGGACAGGTTGTTCTTCGAGGTGATGGCTGTCTGGCGTCCGGGTTTGAAAATGGTCGTGTACTGCGACAGCAAAGTCTGCCAGGCCAGTGAGAATGTAGCTGAACGACTACAGGCGGAGTCGGGCCGGAATATCGAAGTTTATATCCTGCACAACGGGTGGGAAAGCTGGACAGAATATCAGCACCGATTGAATTCATTCTTTGATTAACAACACCATGTTCAATGTCATCGTCTGGACAGCACGGATTCTGGTCGCGGCGGTATTCATCTTCGCCGGTGGGATGAAAATCGTTGATCCTGAAGACTTTACGTGGGATATCCAGGCGTACCAGATGCCGATTCCCTACCTGATGGCGGCAATGACGGCACTGTTTCTGCCGTGGCTGGAGATATTCTGCGGCCTGGCGATTCTGACCGGCAGGTTGATCCACGGTGCCTGTCTGCTCCTGTTCGGTATGATCGTCGTCTTCAATGTCGGCATTATTTCCGTCTGGGTCCGGGGTATCAAGATTTCCTGCGGCTGCTTCGGCGATACCGGGATCGAAAACTACGGCCTTCATTTGGCCATGAACAGTTTCCTTGCTGGTTGCCTGGTATTCATATTCCTCTTCATGAAGGCCGATAAAACCCAACCTTCCGCTAACTTCGACAGCGGTAATATCGGGCCTTGACGGCCAAGGTTACCCAGTTTACCCATACCTTATAAATATCGATTTTCGGAAATATAAACTCCTGCATTGCAAGCGTTTGCAATCACAAGCATGTCAAGTCTCAATAGAAAATCGCCGATATAAATTCAGGTATTCGCGGCGATATACCCGCCGTATGTTTCTTCGGGCCCCTGCTGTTTCGACCCCGCTTGAGTAAGCGCTGAGATTTGATTTCCAAGAGGAATTTTCAGTCGTAACGATCGGGCCCGAGGAGGGGCTGAATTGTGATCAGGATCACTCCTGATTATCCCGACTGGAGGCCTGAGCTTGAGCCGCTCGAGGACCGGCTGTTGATGTCGGCCGTGGTCCTGATCGACTCGAGTCTGAGCGATCAGTTCGACCGTATCCAGTATCCCATCGGGATCGAAAAATCGCAGATCATCGCATTCGATACGACGGAAGACTCGCCATTTGAAGTTATTAACCAGATCGTCCAGCAGGTAAAAGGCTGGAATGAGCCGCTGGATTCGATTTCCATCTTTTCGCATGGAGCAATCGGCCAGTTTCAGTTCGGCAATCATGTCATTACCAGTCGAAGTATCGATCAGAGCCTTGCCGATGCCTGGATGGGACTTGGTAATCACCTGTCATCCGATGCGAATATTTACATTTTCGGCTGCAACGTGGCGAATTCGAGTGGTGACGGGCTGACACTTCTGGACCAGTTGTCAGAACTGACGGGTGCAGATGTTTTCGCTTCGGATGATCTGACGGGTGTAGGCGGCGATTGGCAGTTGGAAGCAGCTTCTTCCGAAGCCGGGGAAAAATGGGATGCGGGGTTGCTTTTACCGTTTACCAGTGCGGATCTGGCGAGATTGAATCTTACCCTTGCCAGCCCGGTAATCGGTAATGTGACGGGCGATACGATTACTTACACCGCCGGTGATGCGGCCGCCATTCTGCAGAGTGATGCCACCGTTACGGATGGTGACAGCACGGATTTCGACGGCGGTAACTTGACAATCGAGTTTACGGCAGGGGCTACGGAAAATGATTTTCTGTATATCGAAAACGAATCGCTTGCCGCCGGTGCGATTCGTATTAATGGCGTTTATGTTCAGTATTCTTCGGCGGGGACGGCGTGGACAACCATCGGGACGATCGATAGTACCCACCAGGGCGCTGGCGGGGATTACCTGAAGATCGACTTCAATGCAAACACCACACCGGCAATTGCACAGTCGCTTGTTCGTAAAATCAATTATGTAAACAGCTCCTCCACACCCAACGCATCGAACCGTACGGTTCAATTCAGTATTACCGACGATAACGCTGAAACCGGTACGGCAACGATGACACTGGGCATTTCCGTCGATCCGCAAATCACATTGCCCGGCGGTGCACTTGACTGGACGGAAGGAGATGGTGCAACGCAGATCGACTCGACAGCCACGGTCGATGACGCCACCGAAGACTGGAACGGCGGCACCCTGGAGGTCCAACTTACCGAGGGAAGCGTGGATGTAGAAGACACGCTGAGTATCATGACCGTGGGCGGTGTGACGCTGAGCGGAATGGATGTACTTGTCAGCGGTGTGACGGTCGGCACGGCCGATGCGACATCCGTTACCGGCTCGACCAAGATGACCATCACATTCAACGCTGCTGCGACAGATGCTCGCGTTCAGTCGGTGATCCGGGCAATCGGGTACAATAACACCGGTTCACATCCCTCGACGAATTCACGAACAGTCACTTTTACAGTGGCTGATTCCGACGGGTCCGGCAGTTCCAGTGAACAGACAATCAATGTCACCACAACGGGTATTCCTTCTCCGCCATGGACCAATACGGATATCGGTGCCGTGGGTGCGGTGGGCTCCGCTGATGAAACCGGGGGAAGCTGGAGTATCGAGGGCTCGGGTGCGGATATCTGGAATAATACTGACGAGTTCCATTTTGTTTACCAGGAGTTGTCTGGTGATGTCGAGATCATCGCACGGGTCAATAGTGTGCAAAATACACACAACTGGGCCAAAGCCGGCGTGATGATCCGTGACTCGCTTGCTGATAATTCCAAGCACGGCATGATGGTGGTAACACCGTCGAACGGTACGGCGTTTCAATACCGACTTACTGATGGTGGCGGTTCAAGTAACAGTAACACCGGCGGCTTGAGCGCGCCATACTGGGTGAGAATGATTTATAACAGTACGGCAGGTACGATTGCCGCTTACCGATCGACCAACGGCACCAGTTGGACGCAGCAGGGTGCGACACAGTCGATTACCATGGTCGGCACAGTTTTCGTCGGCATGATGGTCACGTCACACAACGATGGTACACTTTGTACCGCCACGTTTGATAATGTGCAGATCAATGATCCGCCGGATTTGACCATAGCCGGCGGATCGCTGGAATATACCGAAGGCGATGCGGCAACGCAGATCGACAGCACCGCTACCGTGTCGGACGACCAGGACGACTGGAACGGCGGGAAGCTGGAAGTCCAGATTACGGGCAGTGCCTGCAGTACCGATGAATTATCGATTCTGGAAGTTGGTACGATAACGCTTGCGGGTACGACAGTGAGTGTGGGTGGGACGGCGATTGGAACGGCGAATTTCACGGCGGTCAATGGCGGGACGGCGATCATCGTTACGTTTAATGCCAATGCCGACGATAGCGATGTCCAGGCCGTGACCAGAGCGATCGGATACAGGAATACTTCTGAGAATCCATCAACACTGTCACGTACGGTGACATTCACTCTTACTGATGCAGGTGGCGGTTCGGACGCAGGATCGACCTCAATGCGGTCTATCAACGTCAATCCGATCAATGACGGTCCGACCAACACAGTTCCCGTTGCCCAGGTAACGAACGAAGATACGGTGCTGGTGTTCTCATCAGGCGGTGGAAACGCGATTACAATCAGTGATCTGGACGCCGGGGCCAAAGATGTCATGGTGACCCTGACCGCCGCCAACGGCCTTCTGACACTGGCGGGTACAACCGGCCTGACGTTTTTCGGTGGAGACGGCGCTGATGATGCGACCATGACGTTTTCAGGTTCCGTATCGAGTATCAACGCGGCTTTGGAGGGCATGCAGTTTACTCCTGTGGCCAATTTTTTCGGTGCGGCGTCAGTGACGATCGAAACCAATGACCTGGGAAATTCCGGACCGCAAGTCAGTGATTCGATTAACATTGCTCAGGATTCCTATGTTCAATCGACAACCCCGGCAGCCAACTATGATGCACTCGATGTAGTTCGCGTGGAGGATGGCGGGAAAGTGCGAATGTCACTGATCGATTTCACCCTGGCTGGTTATGCAGACCGTTATGTAACCAGTGCAACACTCAGATTAGCTGAATCGACCGCGGCAACACAGTCTGATATCAGTTTTGATATTCGTGAAATAACCAGTGCGTGGAATGAGGCAACGGTGACCTGGGCGACTGTGCCGACCTATGATGCCGTGGCACTGGGAGCCTATCCCGGTGGTATGACGGTTGACGGCCAGATACTGGATATCATAATCAACCCGGATCATTTCAGCGGCAATGGTACTTACGGACTTGCATTAGTGCCGACCTCGACCGGAAATGATCATTCATTCTACAGTGAAAACGGTACGACACCGCCGGTGCTAATACTCACCTACAGGGAATCGCAAACCGATACCGACGTGGTCAATATCACCGTCAATTCGGTGAATGACCCATCCACCCTGGCAAATATCGAGGCGCCGTCCTTGGTGTATACTGAGAATGACGCAGCGACAAGTATCTCCGCCGCCATCACCGTTACCGATCCGGACGATACCAATATCGAATCCGCCACCGTACAGATCACAGGTAACTATCAGAACAGTGAAGATGTGCTCTCATTCGCCAATACCGCCAATATCACCGCCACATGGAACGCCACCACAGGACTTTTGACACTCACCGGCAGTGACACACTCGCCAACTACCAGGCCGCGCTGCGTAACGTCAAGTACGCCAACAGCAACGGCGACGATCCCGATACCTCGACCCGCACCGTCACATTCACCGTCAACGACGGCGATACCGACTCCAATACCACCACACGCGATATCAGCGTCGTTGCTCAGAACGACGCCTCCACGCTCGCTAATGTCGAGGCCTCAGCACTCGGCTACACCGAAGGCGACGCCGCCACCAGCATCTCCGGGGCCATCACCGTCACCGATCCGGACGACGCCAATATCGAATCCGCAACCGTCCAGATCACCGGCAACTTCCAGAACAGCGAGGATGTGCTCTCATTCGCCAATACCGCCAATATCACCGCCACCTGGAACGCCACTACAGGACTGCTCACACTCACAGGCAGTGATACACTCGCCAACTACCAGGCCGCGCTGCGTAACGTCAAGTACGCCAACAGCAACGGCGACGATCCTGATACCAGCGCCCGCACCGTTACCTTCACCGTCAACGACGGTGATACCGACTCCAACACCACCACGCGTGACATTA
>CAYRND010000118.1:0-12949 GCA_964425365.1 uncultured Phycisphaeraceae bacterium | reverse complement strand
CAGGTCACGACTGAAGCGCACCAGGGGACCTTGATAGCGCTGTAGTGTTAATCAGAAGTCATTATGCAGGATTTTGCTGGATTAAACCCGGCTGATCTACCCACCGTGTTAGCGGAAGCTGCCACGGGAGATGAGCGGGCTTGGAAATATATCGTTGAGTCATATGGGACAAGGGTTTATGGCTTTTTATTAAGGCGGACTCGAGATATTGAACTGGCGGAAGAGCTGACCCAGGAGACATTTGTGAAAATTGCGGAGAAGCTCAATAAGTTTTCGGGATATAAAGAGTTGGGTAAATTTGACGCCTGGCTTTTTCAGATAGCGGTGAATCGGTTACGTGATGAATATAGAAGACGAAGCAGGCAAGCAAGGGCGATGGGGGGATCGGCAAGTGTAAGTGATGAGGATGGTGCGGCATGGGATCGGATGCCGTTGCGTGATACCAGTCCGTTATCTACGCCGCTGGATCAGGTCAGTCAACAGGAACAGATCGAACGTGTCCGGGCTGCGGTAGGTGGATTAAATGATGATGAGCAGGAGGTATTGTATCTGCGACATACAGCGGGGCTGAGTTTTTCTCAGATTGCCCGAATTGTCAACCAGCCCCTTGGCACTGTACTGGCCCGTGGTCATCGTGCGTTGGCGAAATTGCGCAAGGTCCTGTCAGAAGCTGACCCGGCGGTGGTTGGTATAGAGCAATAACACATGGTGAAAGTTTATGACGAATGAAGGTAAACCACATTTTGATGACAGTATCATTTCTGACAGTCGTGATGATTTTCTGGAGTCGCTGTTGGACCAGGCGTTGACGCCGGAATCGCCGTCTGCGGAGTTGCATGATCAGATCATGGTGAAGACCCGGCCGGTGTTGCAGAAGGCCTGCATAGCACGGCGTTGGACATCGGTTCGGGTGCCGGTTATGCGGATAGCGGCTGGTGTATTGTTGATGGTATCACTGGGGCTGGTTATCTGGGGGGGGATTCGAAACCGGCTGGGTGATATAACTGATATTGAAGCATCACTGGCCAGAGTCGACGATCAGATCATGCAACTAGCTGATGCGAGTGAAGTAGGAGCGGGCGAGATAGACGATATGATTGACCTGGTTGATCTCCGGTTGACATTGATTCAGGCGGGTGAATTGTGGCCAAGTGTTGAAACATCGATGGCGGAGGCGGCGGCACTGTATGAGCTGGAGCATTTTGAAACACAGATGCGCTGGATATTCTGATAATTGAGTTGAATGGGATGGTGTGCGATGAAGCAATGGATGAATCTGGCCGCGGTATTACTACTGGGTTTGTTGGTTACGATGTCGGCGGAAGGTATTGAGCCGAATCCGGACTTCCCGCCGCCCTACTGGTTATTATCCGCTGCGGTTGACGGTGAAGCGCCAGGTCCTGCTGAAGGCAGGGTGGGCAAGCGGGGTATGATCAGGGTGGAGGATCTGCATGAAGCGATCGGTGTCATACGCGAGTTGCATCCGGAGCTGGCGGACTGGCTTGATCAGTTGCGAGACAAGCATCCGAATCATATAGCGGAGTCATTGCATCGCCGATTTCCACGTCTGGGCGACTTTGTTGCGTTGAAGCGCAGCGATCCGCAGATGTATGAATTGCGGATCGAGGACATTCGGATCAATCGCGAGTGTCGGGAGTTGGCGAAACAGTATCACGATGCCGCGTGTTCGGAAGAAACGGGTATGGCGGATGGAATCCATGATGAATTGTCGGCACTGGTGAACGAACATTTCGATATACGACAGCGAATCCGTCAGTTGGAGCTGGATCGACTGAAAATGCGGATTGAGCAGTTGCATGAACAACTTGATGCTCGTCAGGAGTTGAAAGAAGAATTGATAGAAGAGCGGCTGGAGGAATTAACAGGCGGTACGGATGAAGTGGAATGGTAATTTTGTGTATTGAGTCAGTTCGATGCCGGATAATTGTCGGGGATATTTTGAGGCGGGATAAGCGACAGTCAGGCGGGGATCAGTTTTTCGACGGGATCGAGTACGCCGGCTTTTTCGAATGCATTTTTCCGTCTTCTGCAGGCGGGGCAGGTGCGACAGGGCGATTTCGTCTGATTGGTGCATGACCAGGCGAGTCGCCAGGGAACCTGGAGCTGTCCGCCGAGTTCGATGATCTGCTGGTCGGTC
Organism: uncultured Phycisphaeraceae bacterium; assembly: GCA_964425365.1. Taxonomy (GTDB): domain Bacteria; phylum Planctomycetota; class Phycisphaerae; order Phycisphaerales; family Phycisphaeraceae; genus CAYRND01. Next base: position 10,791 of record CAYRND010000118.1, on the reverse strand, counting down.
ATTTCGATCAACGGACTGGTGAGGGCGGGTATCGTGCTGTTTTCGATATGTGCGAGGTGTTCACAGAGCAGAACTTGTTCTGTTGCTTTGGCGATGCTTTTGGGGTCGCCATCGAAAGCGGCCGGCCATATGACTTTTTCCGCCTGGCTGAACCGGGCGTGAGCGAGTGCTGCCAGTATCATTTGAGCCGAGGCAAGCATACCGACGGGTTCTCCGGTCGGGCTTTTTCCGAAGCCATGTCCGAAGACGTGTGGCATTTTGATTTCATTAACGTGATAAATTGAGAGGAATTCGGCCTGACGACGAACGTATTCAAGTCGTGTGGCTGTATTTTCACGTCCATCGAGCACGTGAAAGAGTGTAATTCGAAGTTTTTCGCCGCTACTGGCGGTCAAGGCTGTAGCGACCAGACTCTTCAATCCGCCGCTGCTCATAATAACAACATGTCTTACGGGCATGGTAAGGATATTATCGGCGCATTATGGCGGAAATAATGAGAATGTGGTGTTTACCAGGGGTGACAGCGGACAAAGGTGTTTCATTTATGGTTTTAACGGAACTTTTCGGGATTGTTCGCCGCACGTATGATGCGATGAGTAACCGAGTGGCTGGATTGTGGTTGTGATCTGAAACCTGTAAGAAGGCAGCAAGCGATGGCCATTATTATCATTGAACACGAACTGCTGGAAACCACGGCAATGCTGGGCGAATACTTAAGCGCTTCGGGTTATGAGATGCGTACAATCAGGTTACATCAGGGTGATCTGCTGGTTACAGATGCAGATGACATTGACGGATTAGTGATAATGGGTGGAACGATGAACGTTGATGAGCAGGACCGGTTTCCGTTTCTTACTGGAGAAATGGAGCTGATCAGGCAGTTGAACGGCAGGGGGATTCCGATAGTGGGTATCTGCCTGGGTGCCCAACTGATCGCGGCGGGGCTGGGAGGTGAGGTAGGTCCAATGAATCGGCCGGAGATCGGCTGGTTTGACCTGACATTGGCTCGGGGGGGGATAGTGGATCCGGTTTTCAAGGGGTTGCCGCGTGTCATGATTCAGATGCACACACACGGATACCATGTGATCGATTTACCCGAGGGCGGCCGGCATCTCGCTTCCTCGGCGATGTGTCGGAATCAGGCTTTTCGTGTGGGTGATACAACCTACGGTTTTCAGTTTCATTTTGAATGGACAAGGCAGGATATCACGGCTATCGTCGCATTCATGACAAACTGGATGCACCGGCACGGTTACGATGATGTACGTCTGCTTTCGGATATTGATGTTTACTATGAGTTTTATCGTCGTCAGGGTGATTATCTGTCACGGAACATCGTTGAGTTGTTATTTCCGAACGTCAGGCAATACAGAAAGCCTGGTGGAGAAGTGGCGAATTACAACTATATCTGAAAGCGGTGTTGTTACTGTTTTACCATTGACCGTTCTGATCGACGCCGACGATAGTGATATCAGCTTGATCGGCGGCCTGTATGACCAGGGGTTTATCGACAAGAATAACGCGTTTAGCCGCTACGACCATGCATGATGCATTTGACTTTTTCAGGTTTTCGATGGTATGAACACCAACGGTCGGTACGTCAAACCTCATGTCTTTTTCGTTTTTAACGCCTTTCAGCATGACCCAGCCGCCCGTGCGGCACAGCCCTGCTGCTCGTTGAATCATGGCGTCGGTTCCTTCCATGGCTTCAACGGCGATGATATCATTTTGTTTGACCGCGATGGACTGTCCGATATCGAGTTCCGTGATCTGAAGCAGGAGAGGCCAGCCGAATTGGATATCAGCCATTTCACGGGCGGAGGGTTTTCGCCGGGTGAGCACACCCTGATCAGCGAGATGTTCCGGGATGTATCGGGTCGTGTCGATCAGTTCAATACCATTCTGTTTGAGTTCTTCAGCCACGGCATGAAGAAGTGACTGGTCTCGTTTGTCCTGTCGCAATACTCTAAACCACAGTTTAGCGGCATGCCAGTCGGGGATTTGTCTGACGAAGAGTAGCGGTTCGTATATCCGGTTTTTTTTAACGGAACCGACCATGACAACCTGGTGTACGCCCCATTTTCTGAATAATCTGATCCATCGTCCGATACGAATCAAACCTGAAGTGGCGAACCGGTCACAGTATAGCTTGAGGTGGTCGTCATATTGCCCGATCAATCCGATGGCTGCGACGGAACAGCCTTTTGCCCTGATTCCCTGTGCTTCCAGGATCGGTAGTTTACCTCGTCCCGCAATCAGGCCAATCGTTGGTTTTACGTCATTCTGTCGAGGGCACCATTTGGTGGTCATGGGAGTTTCATTTACGAGCGGAGTACATTAAACAGGGACACAATCCCTGTGGGGTCGTGTCCCTGTATTGTATCGGTCGGCGGTGAAGATTCACACTTCAGTTATTGGGATAGGTTCTTACCACGCCGATGACAACGCCCTGTATTTTCAATTTATCCGGTGTTGTGTAAATAGGTTCGTACTGATCATTAGCGGGTTGCAGCTTGATGCGTCCGTCCCGTTCATGGAAGAGCATTTTCAGAGTTGCTTCGCCATTGTCCGTCAGTGCGACGACGGTTTGTCCGCTTTGGGCGCCGTAACGTTTATCGCATATGACATAATCGCCGTCACGTATCTGCTCATTGATCATGGAATCGCCTCGAACTTTGAGAACGAACAGTCCAGTACCTTCATGGACGCCGAGGAACAAGTCTTCCAGGTCGAGATGTTCGCGATTTTCAACCGCTTCGATGGGTGAGCCGGCGGCGATAAATCCGACCATGGGAAGTTTGGTATTTCGCTGTTCGTCGGGCAGTTTGACATCGGGGCTAACTTCCAAAGAGCGCGCCTTGTTGGGTTGGCGAATGAGTGCGCCTTTTTTGATGAGTGCCTCGACGTGTTCGAAGACCGTGACCTTGCTGACGCCTAGCTCGTCGGCCAGTTCCTGCATGGTCGGCGAATAGCCGCGTGCCAGACGCAGGTCGCGAATACGGGTGAGAATCTGCAGTTGTTTGGGTGTAAGGTTCATCGTCAGACTCCGTCATAGATGAGAGTGTTGTCAGTGACAATCGTTTGATACTCTGGGTGATCAGGCTTCTGTCGGGTAGATCGCTGATCTGGACCATAACTTTTGAAGAGCGGCTGTAATTGGCAGATTGCAGCATGTTGTGTAAGGCGGTGTATCGTTGCAGATGATTTCTGAGTGTGTCGAGTTGTGCGGTGAGCCATGTATTCAATGCGTTGATAACCGCGTGATCGGCGGCGATTTCCGGGAGTCGGCCGCGACTGTTGTAGGTACCGGAAGTGTCTGTGGCCGGGACGTGTTCGAAGCAGTCGGTCGCCTTTTGACCGTTGTATCGGACCGTGTTTTGTTTTTGATTTGTAATCTGTTGTTTCTTCCGCCAGCGTCCCCAACTGGCAAAGGACCCGAATGTTTCCGTGTCGGGGTCCTGTTCCAGTGTGGCTTTGGTCCGTTTGATCAGTTGCGTGCCTTTGACATCGTATTGTGTTCTGTAATCGCCGCCGGGTCCAAGCATGATGAGTGGAACTGCCATGGTCGCATCGTCTCCGTTGTGTTACGCGTACTTTGTTTACCCCAAATATTGGGTTTGCATTTCGTTTGTCGGTTTTTGTGTCGACGATACGCATGGATTACCTTGAAACTTTGAGCGATTTCCTGTTTGGAGAAAGTTAACCGAAATAGTGCCAAACGTCAAGTGGTTTTTTCAAACTTTTTTCTGACGGTAGTTTAGGTGATGTTCGATCATGATGCCATATTGATCGGTTTTTACTTATCGGACAAGGGTTTACACCGTTAGATATCGGGCAGGGATAGGAGTGTGAGCGTGATAAAAATTTTTCAGGAAGGTGGCACTTTTTTAGTTTTTTGTCTTGGATAAGGGGATTTTGGGGTAATGAGTCCAGATAAACATGATTACCTGCCTGTATGGGTCAGTCACGATTGGAATCAATGATTATCTGGAATTTACAGGTTATCAGCGAGGCATACAGCCAATGGCCGAATCGTAGACTTTCCGGCATTTCTGAGCGGCTTCATCCCAGGTCAGGCGCCGGACTTCGACATCAGCATGGTGGCGGAGTGTGGATGCCAGTGGAGGATGTTTGAGGACGGCGATAATTTTATTGGCCATTTCATCGATATCCCAGAAATCGACTTTCAGTGCGTGTGTCAGTACTTCACTGACGCCGGAGGTTTTTGAAATGATGACGGGGACGTCATGGCTGATGGCTTCGAGGGTGGCGATACCGAAGGGTTCACTGACGCTGGGCATGACGTATACATCAGCCATTTTGAAGATGCGGTCGACTTCGGCCCCGCGTAGAAACCCTGTAAAGAGGATTTTATGGCCGATGCCATGCCTGGCTGCCAGTTCGACGATTTCCTTGACTTTATCACCGGAGCCAGCCATCACGAATTTAGCCTTATCGAATTTTTCCAGTACCTTCTTAGCGGCACCGACAAAATACTCCGGACCTTTCTGCATGGTGATACGCCCGAGGAATAGAACGATCTTGTCGGTTTTTCTGATCGTCCACTGATGAGCGTCCGGGGGCGGCGAGGCATTGCCGTTTTCAATGCCGTTATAAACGACTTCTACCTTATCGGGGCTGACGTCGTATCGGCGTTCGAGGATGGATTTGGTCAGGTGGCTGACGGCTATCACACGAACGGCCGCGTGTACACCCCGGCGTTCGATGTGATATATCTGTTGGTGGACATTTTCTCCGGCGCGATCATATTCAGTGGAATGTACGTGTATGACCAGTGGTTTGCCCGTGGCGGCGGCCACGGCCATACCTGCGGGGAAAGTCATCCAGTCATGAGCGTGGATCACATCGAAGTTTTCTCCGCGTGCCAGAGCGACGCATAAGCCTGCGTATCGCTGTGTTTCGTTGACCAGATCGCCGTTATATTCTCCACCTGCGTCGATCATGTCGGTTTCAGGGCTATGGGTTTCGCTGAGGAATCCGATTTGTCCCTTGTTGGTTACGCCTTGTGACGCTACGGATCGATAGCCTGCAGGATAGGGGCTGGGCAATCGAGAAGGCACAGCTTTGAACACGACATTTTCAAATGACCAGTTATTTTCGTATTCGTATGTACTGGCAACACTCTCGGGGCTTCGGTCGCCTTGAGCGGCTTTGGGGGCTTGCGGGGAAAGCAATTTTACGTGCGAAGAGTAGTCAGTTCCCACAGATTTCGGTAGCACGAACGTGACTTGTGTATTCTGTCTGCTCAGCGCTTTGGTCAGGCCATAGCACGCGGTACCAAGGCCACCACTGATGAACGGCGGAAATTCCCAACCCAGCATGAAGACTCGCATGCAATGCTCCATCTATTCAAATAAGATGCTGACGCTGCAAATCGTTCGAACAATTTCTTCAGAGCCCTGATTGTGTTTTCATACCTGAAAGCTGTTGAGGACCATACTTGCCGGGTTACCGAACCAATCTGTCAAGGCTCCCTGATCACAGCCAGGCCCACCAGTAAGGAGAGTAAGGCTATTACAATAGTTAGACGATATCAAGGGTTTGAAAAATTTCAATAGCTGGAAACCATTGCTCCCGTGTAATTACCAGTTTTTTTGTATAGGGTGATCCCGTAGAGGGAATCCGACGAGATTTCCACAAGTTAACTCATAATGGATTTCAGATGGCCGTCCCGGAAAACTTTTTTGTAAATAGTTGCAAATACTCGGTTAATGGTTGTCTACCAGGCAGCTTTCGACTTGCCGTGTATCGGGATTTCAGGAAAAATGACCTATACGACCTGAAAAGCCATTTCTCAGGCCATACGTTTATTTTTTAGGACTTCGAATAGAAGGACTGCCGCGGCATTGGAGGCGTTCAGTGAGTCGGTGATTCGACCTTTCATCGGGATGGTGACAAGGCTTCCCCCGCTGGAGCCGGCGGTGTCGAGCCAATGTTGCGGCAAGCCGGTATCTTCCGGGCCGATAACTATTGCGGCGGGAAAGTGATAATCGATTTCATCGTATGGAATTGCATTTTGAACCGTGGCGGCATAAAGATGGATGTGCCTGGTAAGGAGATAGTCCATTATGGTTTGATCTGAGTCGCTTATGGTTGGCATGGTGTACACTGCACAAGTGGACGCACGAATCGTGTTAGGGTTGAAGGTATCCACGGCGGGTCCGGCTGCAAGCACGGCCCGGCAGCCAGCGGCATCAGCGGTTCGGATCATCGCGCCGAGATTGCCGGGTTTTTCAGTACCGACAGTGACAAGAAACAGTTCGTTGTCGTGCACGGCTACAGGCAGTTCATCCCATGACCACTGGGGTTGCTTCACAACGGCTATTATGCCCTCGGGTTCGCGCAGATACGCCAGTTTTTTGAATACATTGGTCGAGGTTTCGATCTGCACGGCATTGGTTTGAGCGATGAGATTCTCGATAGGATAATCGCCGTGATGTTGCAACAACTGCGTGTTGTAATAGACTTCGAGAATCTGTAATTCTGCCTGAACAGCCCGGATAATTTCCCGTATTCCTTCGGCAATGAAGAGCCCGGTTTTTCTGCGATAACGATGTGTTCGCAGTTTCAAGACGGATTTGATTCGTTTGTTGGCGGTACTGGTGATGCTGAGCTTATTGATACTGGGGTTCATTCAGCTTGTACCTGTGTGCGTGAGGGGGTATGGATAAAAGGAAACTCGCCATTTTCCCATGTCGGCTTCCCCCCATTTTATCAGATTGTCAAAGATCATTCAGGCCGAATCAGAACGGTTGAACGGGTTATTGCCTGTTAAGAGGTGTTTTGGCCTGAGGTTTCTTTGCAAGCGACAATTGTTCGGATTCCGCCGCCAGTCTTTCTTCGGCGTCTTCGAGGGGAAGTGGTTTTGCGAAGTAGAATCCTTGTGCATAGCCGCACTCGAGGGCCAGCAGCATGGCGAGTTGATCTTCTGTTTCCACGCCTTCGGCGACGACGTCCAGATTCAGGGTTTGGGCGAGTGTCACGATGGTCTGAACGATAGCGCCCAATTGTCGGTTGCTGGTAAGGCTGTTGACGAATGCTCGATCAATTTTCACGCCATCGATGGGGAATTCATTCAGGCGGCTGAGTGATGAATGTCCTGTACCGAAATCATCCATCAGCAGTGGCAGGTGCAGTTCTCTGAGGTTTTTCAACGTGGGGACGGTGGTTTTGATATCTTCCATGATGGCGGTTTCCGTGATTTCCAGTTTCAGTCGCTGCGGATCGATGTTGGTTTCTGCCAGAATCTGTCCGATGGTATTGACAAGTTCGGGGTCGGAGAGTTGGCGTTTGGAGAGGTTGATACTGATGAACGGGTGAATATTCGGGTATTGTTTCTGCCAGAGTTGCAGGACCCGGCAGGCTTCTCGAATGACCCATTCGCCCATCGGCAGGATCAGGCCGGTTTCTTCCGCCAGCGGAATAAACTGATCAGGCGGCAGGAATCCTTTGTGGGGGTGTTGCCATCGGATCAGGGCTTCATAACCGGCGAGCTTGGCGCCATTCAGCGAGATAATGGGCTGGTAATAGAGTACGAACTGGTTCTTGTCCAGCGCTTCACGCAGGTCATCTTCCATGCGTACGGAGGCTTGGATTTCATCGTACATTTCCTCGTCAAATACGACGCTGCAGGCCTTGCCGTTGTGTTTTGCACGGTACATGGCGGTATCGGCGAATTTCAGCAGGTCGTCCGCACAGCGTGAGTGTGTTTCACTGCTGACGATTCCGATACTGGCGGAACTGACGACTTCATGTTCCTGGAGTTGGTAAGGCATAGAGAAAGTCGCCTGAAGGCCATCAGCGATTTTGACTACTTCTTCGATACTGTGAATATCATCGATGAGGACGGTGAATTCATCGCCCCCGAGACGGGCGACAAGATGTGAGTGCCGGCCGCCGCAGCCGGGACAATTGCCATCGAATGATTTGCTCAACCTGCGTGCGATTTCCTTGAGGAACAGGTCGCCGATATGATGTCCAAGGCAGTCATTGATTCGTTTGAACCGGTCGAAATCGAGGAAAAGCAGCGCGAACTTGAAGGACGGGTTGGATTCGATTTTTTTGACAGCCTTTCGGAGGTGTTCCAGGAACATGGCACGATTGGGCAGTCCGGTCAGAGCGTCATGCGTCGCCATGTACTGAAGTTCCCGGTTCTGCCGATCGATTTCATCTCTTGACTGTTCCAGTTCTTCCAGCATCTGTCGGAGCTGGTCGTTTTTCTGCTCGACCGAGGTCATATCATCGAACGTAACCAGCACGCCCCGGCGTTTTCCATCCGCGCCCATAATGGGTGCGGCGTTCACAATGAATGTGCGTATTTCATCGGATTCATTTTTGAATCGCAGTGGTAGTCCGGTGATGGTTATGCCGGTTTTCAGGGCGTTATCCCATGGGTAACCATCCTGGTCCTTGTTATTTTCCGGTTGTATCCAGTCGAAATCGGACGCTTTTTTACCCTGTAGATTTTCAATGGATCGTTCGATCACATTAGCAAAGGCGTTATTGGCCAGAACGATGCGTCCGGTGCTGTCCAGGACCAGAACACCCTCGGCCAGTGTATCCAGCATGGCTTTCACACGTTCGGGGATGACAGCCGAGGGATCGAGATGTCTGAGCATTCGTCTGAGGTATACGAAATAGGCGACAAAGCCGGCTATGGCGATAAAAGCAACCAGTAGAATGGAGGGATCGGTCAGCCACCCGATCAGACCGCGTCTGCGGATGGGTTTGAAGCATATTTCCAGGGAGCCGAATGGTTCATCGGTTTCATGGAAAAGCGGTACCTGGAACTGGTCTCTTGTCGAGGCGTCGGAGGATAGTTGCCAGTGTTTTTCATGTTCACCGGCGGTGATCAGCAGGTGGCCTTCCGGCGCGCGTAACCCTGCCGATAAGACTTCATCATTTCTTTCGATTAATGCCCACAGGCTGATTCCGATACGCTGCATATCCTCATCTTTTGCAGCGACTGCGCACTGGACGGCGATGGCTTCACTGATTTTTCGTCGTGTGTTGAGTTCCGCGCGGCTGGGGTCGGTGATAAGCCCCATAGTCTGAGCGAGCAAAACAACCGAGATGGTTAAAAAAACCAACCCGATGCTCAGACGAGCTGCGGATGATAATCGCTTCATTGGGATAACCCGTCCCCGTTCGTTGTTCTACTAGTAATGTCGGCTAATACGGGTTAATCCATTAGGTTACGAACTTTTGCCTCGTCATCGGAATCGTCATCATCCTCGTCGTACTGGTTTCGTTTCCGCTTCTCGTCCCGGTTCTTTTCCCATGAGTCCAGCACAGGCAGTGGATCAAGCCATCGCCACATGGGAAGAACGGTAAGGAGGCTGCCCAATAATGAGCTGCCTTTCAGTATAGCCAGGACGTATCCGGCGGTAACCGTAGCTGATATGGCCGTTCCTGCACCGATAATCACACGAGATGACTTACTGGACGCTACGAGTTCCTGCTCCATGGTATCCAGAGCATGGAGTAATTGTTCGGTATTGATATCACTTACAAACATAGAGGCATCATTGGCAATACCATCACCGTCGGTGAGGCCGAGTCCGGTTCCGCCTGGAATATCCATATCCGCAGGGTTCAGGTTCAAACCATTGGTGTCTGAGTTATCGGATGATGTTCCTTCCGCGGCCATTTCACCTGCTTCTACGGATGAAGAATCCTGAGATGATTCGTCCTGGCTGCTGGATTGGTTGTCATGAGCATCGTTGCCATCATCATTACTGGATGTATCGTCCTTGCCTGCAGTATTGCTGTCCTTATCTTCTTCCTGAACGCTATCACTGTTGTAATTATTGCTGCCATCGTCCGTTTCGTCATCCAGAGGTTGATCGTCATCGTTTGTTTCTTCATCGTCGTCGAGAACAGGCGGCTCGTCAGGAGGCTCTTCCTCGGAGCCACCGTCATCTGTGGGCGTATCAAAGATATCTTCGAGAGTAATCGTGACAGTCGCTGTGTCCGAGGCGTTGGATGAGTCAGCTACACGCACTGTAATATTGAATTCTGGTGTTGTTTCGTAATCCAGGGCATCGGGGTTGTTGACGGTTATCTGTCCCGTATCTGGATCAATGCTGAAAGCATTATTCGTGTTACCGTCGATGATGGAATAGGTAAGTGTGTCGCCTGTATCAATGTCCGTTCCTGTTACTGTGCCGATGACTGTTCCGGTTAAACTGTTTTCCGGCAGGCTGAAATCGGCGTTATTGATGGCAGGGGTGTCGTTCACCGGATTGACTGTGATTGAAACGTTATCCATATCGATCTGCGGGCCGCCGGTGCCGGTATTCCCGAGGTCATTCGTTGTTATTGTCAATGTTGAGTTGCCGTTGTAGTTTGCTGTAGGATCATATCGCATGCCTTCCATTGCATTATTGATATCAACAATTGTACCTGTAAATGATATGACTGAATCATCTGTCCCATCGCCGGTGATAAACGTAAGGCCACTTGTGTCACCAAGTGTAAGTGTACCGTTGTTGATGTTTAATGTGACTTGGATGTCATTGCCTTGTGCATCGACATCCGAAATGGTGATTGCATTTCCGTTTCCGCTGGAGAACACGAGGGCATTATCCTCATCCGTTACCTGTGCACCAGGAATGTTGTTGACAGAGGGGTCGTTGACAGCGACGACGGTGATATCGCGTGTGGTGGTATTGGAGTCGGTATCGCCGTCGTTGACGGAGAATGTGACGGTGCGTGCGCTGGTGTCGGGGTTATCGCTGCTGTTTGCGTATCGTACGTTGCGCAGCGCGG
>CAYRND010000117.1:0-13015 GCA_964425365.1 uncultured Phycisphaeraceae bacterium | reverse complement strand
TATCGGCTTGCCCCGGTGGTAAACTTGAGCTTTTATAGCGCTGTAGTGTTAAATCCATAACCGCAATGGCAGAAAATACTTCGGGTCAACTCGACCAGCCCGAACCGCTTACCTTCGCCGTCTTCGCTGACGTTCAGTTCGCCAACCGGCCGGACAACGGCCCGCGACGTTACCGCGAGGCTCTCGCCAAACTACAGGACGCCGTCGCCACCATCAACGAACTTGACCCCGCCTTCGTCGTCAACCTCGGCGATATGATCGATATCGGCGCCGAGCTCGAAGCCAACTTCGATAAAGTCATCAGTGCTATGAACGGCTTCGAACCGCCGCTCTATCACGTCGTCGGCAACCACTGCCTCGAAGCCGGACGTGACGCCTACATCAGCCGCACCGGACTCAAACAGTTCTATTACGACTTCGAAGTCCGAGGCTGGCGGTTCGTCGTTCTCGACGGTAACGATATCTCCACACGCGACCTGCCTGAAGACAGCCCGCAGTACAAGGCTGCCGAACAGTACATCAACCAGAACCCGCTCAACCGGCCATGGAACGGCGCAATCGGCACTGAACAGATGCTATGGCTTGAAAATGTTCTCACTGAAGCCGACTTGAAAAAGCAGCCGGTTATCATCCTCTCGCACATACCCGTTCATCCCGAAGCCGCCGGCCATGAAATGGTACTCTGGAACTTCCTCGACGTTATCAAAACAATACAGACGCACAATGCCGTCAAAGCCTTCTTCGCCGGCCATCATCACCCCGGCGGCTACGCCGTCGACCACGGCGTCCACCACGTCGTCTTCCCCGCCATCTGCGATGCACCCAAAGACTCGAACGCATTCGCAATCGTCACAATCAGTAACGACACCATCACCATCAAAGGCTTCGGTACCGTCCCGAAACGCTCACTCCAACTCAGAAAATAACCCCACCACCACTCCCCCCCCCACACACACAATAATCAAACATAAACTCACTGGTGGCACGGACAACAGTCCGTGCTGAATCTTGCCAACCAACAAACTCAAGGCTTGATACTCCAGGCGGACAATACCGTGACCAATTGCAATACCGACGAATCCCTACCGTCGCCTGCGGACCAGCACAAGCGAACCGAGTGCAAAAACCGCAAACGTGCCCGGCTCAGGATTGGCTATCGCATTTGCCATCGCAATACCAGGCGTAAAATCGATCTTCACGTTCAAACCGTCAACGACTATATTGTTCATCAGAATCGGACTGCCGAGCGCCGCACCGAATGCCCCGACGGTATAGGTGCCATCAGGCACCTGAAGCCCGTAGCCGCCCGAGTAGAAATTACGCGTCCAGTACAACACGCCGCTCGTCTGGTCCTTCGCCGCAATCAGTAGCCCGCCCAATGCTTCATCGATATCATAAAAATCATCCGCATCCAGGTCGCTGTACACCACACCTGTAATGAACGGATTATCGAACTTGTAACCGAAATCCTGCGTTACCATGACCGTGTTGTACGTCAGCCCGTCCGTGAACGGCCCGACCCGTACACCGATCCCCACTTCCTTCATATCATCGATCAGCATATTCGTTCGATGACCACGCCCGGGCACATCAAAATCCTCGAAAAGACCCACGTGCAGGTCATAGACATACTGCTCGACATCCGGCGTACCGGTCGTTCCCTTCCAGCCGATATTCTCCGCCCACCCGAAACTCCCGCTCGGGCCGTATCCCGTTATCGCCATGCGATCACCCGGCGAAGTGTTCCCGATCCCGTAATGACGGAAAATATCCGTATCCAGCATCCACTGGCTGTGAAACTGCGACGCAAACGTAATGCACCCGTGCGGCGCCAGCGGCTGCTTCGGGGCCGGACTGATCGTACCCGGATCGAGACCCTCGTTCAGATCAAAACCAAGCTCCGACGCAGCCTGCACCGGATCCGCTCGCACCTCATTCAACAGCTCCAACATGTACTGCTCATAGACCGACGGCGAACTGAACAGAACCGCCTGCACCTGGCCGGCGATCAGCAGAATCACACCCGCGAATAAAACCCGGCACTTGCATTTCATCACTGTAGCCCTCCTTCATGGATTGATTGTCACATACCTCGTACAGCCGTAAACAGCAACCAATCTCCCATAAACCCCCATACCCGTCAACACCCTCACCGCCACCCGGTACACAGCCTTACCGCACGGCCCTTATACACTGCTCATATTAATTAATTAACATAAGTAACAAATTCAGCCATTAACCCGCGCCCCCGGGCGGCACAGACAGCAGTCCGTGAAAAATCGTGCCGATCAATAAATGGATTTGAAGACCCGGAGCTTGGAATTGCCAATTTCCTTCCGATTCTCCATCCCTGATTCACTTCACCGCTTCACTGACCATTAACCAACTGCTGCTTACCGTAATACGCAGCGCCCCACAATCCGTTCTCTTCGTTATCCACCAGCATCACCGGTATCTCCGAAAGCAGCCGGCCATGGACATGCGACGTGCGAAACGCCTGCTCAAACGACTCGTGTTTTATCAGAATGGGATTCTTCGCCGCCACACCGCCCGCGATATACAAGCCCCCCGTCGCTATTACTTCCAATGCATAATTACGACACACCCGACCGTAGAACGACGATGACCACGCAAGCGTCTTCGAATCCGCGGAAAACGTCGCCGCCACATCCGCCGGCTTCAGCTCAACACCCGTCAAATATTCATGGATATAACTCAAACCCCGACCCGATACCACATCCTCCCACGTCGCGTGCGGAATGCCCGCCTTCTTTGCAATAAACCGGTCCAGACCGCTCTCTTGCTCATCCTCAGGTGTAAAGTATACATGACCGCCTTCCGACGACCGAGCGACAAAATGACCCTTACCGTCCGGCACAAGCACAGCTTTGCCGAGACCCGTTCCCGCTCCCACCACCGCTACGGCGCCATCGTCGTGCGATTCGCCCGACAGAACCATCGCAGCCTGCGAACTGATCGGCGAACGACAACCGTATGCCTGTGCAAAAAAATCTCCGATCAACGCATAACGCTCAATCCCGAAGTCCGTCTTCGCATTCGAAAAATCAATCCCCCAGTTCACGTTCGTCATGAAACAGTATCGGCCCTTCTCCACCGGACCCGCGGCAGCAACCACAACCATGTCCGCTTCATCCGCACGGATCGGAAACGACGTCGCATGCAACTGATCCAGAAGCTCATCGAATGACCTGCTCTCACGACTCGGTATCCAGGTCGTGTCTCGCAACGTCAGTGAATCATCGCCGTTCACCTCGAAGTACGCAAACCGACTGTTCGTCCCGCCGATATCCGCCGCCAGTATATGCTTCGACATATCAACCGCCTCAGCTTTCTATACAAACAGAAAATAAACACCCAGAGTTACGGGAGAGCTTTACAGTATCTGATATTCCTGCGTAAATGTCAATGTAAAGGCCATGTTAGAACCTCCCCGGTTCCGCCCGATACAGAATCCCACACCATCCACTTGTTGCCACCAACAGCATCGCGATGCAGTACGGTTTAAATACGCTTCGTGTTACACCATACACACATCTTCACCCCCCACAAAAGCCGGTATCAGCACCACCTGTAATACAGGCGATACCGATACCGACTCACACCCTCACAAATCCTATGCCCAAAGCTCTTCAGAACCTCGAACTATGAATCGTCTCGTCAGTTCTTAAAAGCACCGACCCGATACCGATACGCTACCATACCATACAACCCGTCCGTATCGGTATAACTCGTCTCCCCCTGGCCGACCTGACCGATCGTCGACCACACATCCTGCCCGCCGTAAGGCCTCCGCTGAATCTCAAACCCGTCTTCCTGAGGATTACTCGAATTGTCCTGCCAGGTCAGTTGAACCTCCGGCCCGGCCGCAACTGTCGCATTCAGATTACTCGGCGCCGCAATCGCTGGCGTCGAAACGTAAAGAACCGATTCATTGCCGAACGGCGAATTGAACGTTCGCGTTCCACCGCCCGATACCGTACCGGCGTCCTGGTACTGGCCGGTCTCCACGTTGTACCACTTCACCGATGGGGAACCCGACACCGCCGATAAATTCAAATTCACACCGCTCGTCTCGAGCAGGTACACAACATACTGGTACCCTTCCTCCGCCGTACAATACGCGGCCCCGCTATGAGGCGATACAAGATCCTGACGCGGCGAAAGACGCTGCCAATCAAAACTTGTATAAAAATCATACATATGCTTCATCCACGTACTCGCCTCATACCCGGCACACGTCATGCCGCTGTTGCTCTGCGTGTCCCAGTTCCAGATGCCGTGGTTGCCGTAGGTATAACCGGCACTGCCCGCCTGCATGCACGTCCAGCCCGTTCGCCTGATACGACGCTGACGACCACCGTCCTGCTCCACGTAATTACTCTCAAGGCAGATCGCCGGCCGAATCTTCGGATCCGTCACGTTGTAACTGCTCTGAATCGCATCGCCATATACCCAGTTCATATCACCTACACCGTCACCGCCATGCGTCCACCACTGCACACCGGTGATATCCATCCAGTCCGACCACCTGAAATCTCGCATCGCCGACGCAATGCCGTATGGATGAATCGTTACCGGATGATCCGTCGTATTGATACCGGCCATGTAATCGCCCAGACGATCGATCTTGCCGAAATCGCTGAAGCCGCCTTCATCATATTCGCCGCTCATGCAGAATATCATGTTGTAACAGTTGTACCGGCCATACAGAAATCGGTAGTATGCCCTCAACTCGTTCTCTGCCTTATAAAAGTTCGGACCCCAGTGCGGAAACAGGCATACCACCATGCCCTTGCCGATCGTATAGGCAATACGCTGGTCCAGGTTCTGGAAGTTCGCGATGTTCGGCACGGTACTCGTCGTACTGAACAGCGGCCCATCTTCGTTACAGCCGGTAAAACGCGGACCATTGCAACTCGTCTCCGTTCGATCCGCACATAGAATCTGCATCGCCGTAAAATGCTTGCCCGCACGGTCATCGATGAAATTCTGAAAATCATACGGCGAATTCTTGAACTCCATGTTCTTGCTGTTGCCGTCCCACAGCGTATCCGATAAATAGAAGTACGGCGTACCATCAGCATACGCCAGAAACCGCTGGTTCGCTGTCAGCTTCAGAAACCCGTGATAATTCGGATTGTCGTCGATCTCCTGCTGCGTCAACGCAACACAGTTGAACGACCCGTCGTTCGACGGATTATCCAGCTGCGAATCCGACGAATCGATCGTATACGACCACGATCCCACCGACCTTGGAGCAAACCGCACGCGCCACGTCCCGCCGCCGTCCCAGAAGCCCGGAACCGTATACGAACCTCCAGGACCGCTGAACGTTGCCCACAAACTCACATCCAGATACTTCTGGCTGTTGGAATATGAATTCGACGTGGTAAGCGTCTTCTCAAACACCTGCCACTGTTTCACATTCTGACCATTCGCAATCACGCAGCCGATCAGCACAACCAGCATCACAACCATCTTTGGATACAATACCGTTCCACAAGTGCTTCTCCTCGCACCGGCTGAAAATATTCGATTTTTCATGCCTTTCTCCTTACAAATGCAATAAGTGGATACATCAGAAAACAATGAACCATTTACATGGTTCCACTTCAGAATTGAAACACTCTGTTATCCTGTTATATTGAATAACGCGCACTCAGTCCCTGTAAGCACCCACCCGGTACCGATACTCAACCATACCATACAACCCATCCGTATCGGTGTAATTCGTCGTACCCTGAGGCAACGTATCAAGCGTATGCCAGTTGTCCTGGCCACCGAACGGTCGGCGCTGAACAATAAAATGATCCTCCTCTGGATCACTGGAATTATCATCCCAGGTCAGATGCACCTCGGGACCGGCCTCAACCGTCGCGGTTACATTGCTTGGAGCCGCTATCGTCGGAAACGCCACATAGACAACCGATTCATTACCGAACGGTGAGGTCAGCGTATGTGTGCTGCCACCGGCGATCGAGCCGCCGTCCTGATACTGGCCCGTCTCAACGTTGAACCACTTCACCGACGCCGTGCCCGACTGGCCGCTCAGATTCAAATCGATCGAATTCGTCTCCATCAGGTAAACCACATATTGAGCACCCACATCGGCCGTACAGTATGCGACTCCGCCGTGCGCCGCCGTCAGATCATTGCGCGGCGACAGCTTCCACCATTCAATACCCGTATAGAAATCATGTAAATGCGTCATCCATGTACTGGCTGAATACCCCATCACCGTCAATCCGGAATTGGCCTGCGTATCCCAGTTCCAGATGCCGTGATGCCCGTGCGTATAACCGAAACAACCACCCTGGACACATACCCACGCCGACCGCCGGATACGACGCTGACGACTGCCGTCCTGCTCACCGTAGTTGCTCTCCAACACCAGCACCGGCCGGATAAATGGATCTGTGTTGTTATAACTCGCCTGCACGCCGTCCGCGTAAAGCCAGTTCATCTCACTTACGCCGTCACCGCTGTGTGTCCACCACTGGACGCCGAAAATATCAAGCCAGTTCGCATACTTGAAATCACGCATGCTCGTTGCAATACCGTAGGGGTGAATCGTGATCGGATGATTCGTCCCGTCGACAACGTCATTCACGTAATTGCCCAACCGGTCGATCTTCGCAAAATCACCGAACCCGCCCGAATCATACTCGCCGCTCATGCACCAGATCATGTTATACGCCTGGTACCGGCCGATGAAGAAACGATAATACGCCTGCAACTCGTTCTCCGGCTTGTTGAAATTCGGACCCCAGTGCGGAAAATACATCGGTACCATGCCCTTGTCGTGTATATACGCAATACGGCTGTCAAGATTCTGGAAATTCGCGATATTCGGCTCGATGCTCGTCACCGTGAACAGCGGCCCGTCTTCATTACAGCCGGTATATCGCGATGGACTGCAGTCCGTATCCGTACGGTCCGATGCAAGAATCTGCATCGCCGTAAATCGCTTGTTCGCACGGTCATCAATAAACGCCTGAAAATCATATGGAGCCATCTCGAACTCCATGTTCCTGCTGTTGCCGTCCCAGATCGTGTCGGCTAGATAAAAAAACGGCGTCCCGTCGGCATACTCCAGGTAACGGCTGTTCGCACTCATACGCAGAAAACCCCTGTAGTTCGGATTGTCGTCGATCTCCTGCTGCGTTAACGTTATACAGTTGAACGTCCCGTCATTCGATGGATCATCGAGCTGTGTATCCGATGAATCGATCGTATACGACCACGATCCCACCGCCGTCGGAGCAAACCGCACACGCCAGGTGTTGCCGCCGTCCCAGAAACCCGGTACCGTGAACGTGCCGCCCGGACCCGTAAACGTTACCCACAAACTCACATCCAGATACTTCTGTGCATTCGAATACGATTGGCTCGTCGTCATCGAAGTCTCAAATACATGCCAACGCTTCACATCCACACCATAACAGAGTGGTGCGCCCATGACACCGAAAATAAACAGCACCACCGCCATGGCCTGAACCGGCTTGAAATTAACTCCCATTCTGAAACATCTGCCATTCATGAATCTTCCTCCAGCTTTGTGTCGCTTACATACGATAACTACTGAATCACACCCTGTGATTCATCGCCTCTCAATAACCTCTATATCCGTTGATGAATGAACCAAGAACTGATTACAACTGTCTTCTGTCTCTCTTTCCGACCATTCTCCTTTCTGTCATTCTCCATACAACGCCGGCTTATCTACACACGAACCGGCACGAAAAAAGCCCCGCTGCTAGAACGCCATGTTTATGTCTGCTTCATGCTGCCCGGTAGCAGATCCGCACAATCCACCAGCTTCGGCTTCACCAGCCGCTGCTCGGGCTCATCGTCAAGTACACTGCCGATGCGATCGATCAACAGGTTCACCATCTCGACACCGATCCGCTGATTGTCCTTATCGATCGTCGCCGATACCGGCGTATACTGTGCAAAATGCTGATCCGAATAGGATGCCCAGTAATTGTCATAGCCAGCAACCAGAACCTGTCTGCCGACCAGTTCCGAAACCACCTTGCACGCTTCTGCCAGCACATACGTCAGACTGTCCGTCAGTGCCATCACCGCGTCGATCTTGCCGTGACGCGAAACCGCCTGCATCAGGTGGCCGCAGGTGTAATCCACCTTCATCCGGAACTGATCCGCATGATCCGTACGGAACGGCAGACCCGACGCGTAATACGGGGGAAGCGACTTCAAACCCAGCGATTCCACACCACGCTGGTAACCCGCATCACGATCAGACAACCACGGCGGATAACGCGGCGGCTCGCCGTCCGGAAAACACCAGTAACGAAGTATCCGCTCACTACCTTTACCCGCCAGGTGACGCACCAACTCGAACGCACCCGCTGATTGGTCTGACCGGATCGAATCATAATCCGCCAGCTCAGGGTCATATCCATATACCACCACCGGAAGCCCGGATGACTGCAACTCATTCAATATATTGAAACCCGTCATACGCTGAAGCGCCTCGCGAAACGCGATCACTCCCTGCGGCCTCATATCTATCAAGCGATTCAATTCATAATGGTCCAGCTTGTCCGGATCGATTCGGAAACAGTTGCAACCCAACTCGCCCAGACGGTAATTGATGCCGTGATTGATCGCCCACAACGTACCCGGATCGATCGTCTCCAGCGGTTTGTTGCACTCCGCTGATAACACCGCTATCGTCTTCGTCGCCGTCGATTGAACCACTGGCTTCCGGCTCTTCACGATATAACTGCGGCCTCGACGACGGATCAACCCCTCCTCCTCCAACTGCTTGATCGCCAGCCACACCACGTGACGCGATACCCCCAACTGATCCGCAACCGACCGCACCGTCGGCATCCGATCATGTAATCCCAACTTACCTCCGACGATCAGATCTCGCATCGACCAGTAACACGATTCCGTCGCCGACAACCGTTGCTCGACTTCCAGCATCTGCGATTTCTTGATCACGTTTCTGCTTTCTCCTCTGATATGCACGACGACAAACACAAACCATCAACAGAAAGGGACAATATATGAGTACACATATTCAGTATAACTCGATTGTCATAAAAATGCAAATAAAAATGCAAATAACTCTGAGAATGTCATGGTTTTGTCATAAACAGGTCGCGTTAAATACATGTTCAGTGCCCGCGGCCCCTCCACTTTAGACGGAATCATGAACTGGATATCACTGGAATATTCCGTTAAAACTGTCGATATGGAGCAGAATCAATGAACAGCATCATTGTGCCTCGCCGTTCGATTTATTGCTTGCTCGCTGTCACTGCCGCCGCTCTGCTCCTCGGCACCACATTGAACGCACCGGGACAGACACGCGACAACACCGACGCTACGAACGTAACACCCGTTGAAGATACCATCCTCGATCAACAGACCAACGACGAAAATATCGAAACCGTCTTACAGAATATCGACCTCTCAGTCGAAGGCACCGCACGCTTCATCGAGGCCATCTGGAGATATCCACTGTTCAACAGCGGCGGCGATACCATCCGCCTTAACCAGATCATTATCGCTATCCTCATCGTACTCATCGGCGCCTGGATCAGTAAATACATCACCCGAATGATCCGACTCCGACTCATGAAATTCAAACGCATGGATGCCCATGTCGCAGCCGTCATACAGAAGTTCATCTTCTATATGATGCTCACCATCATCATCCTCATCGCTCTGCCCATGGCCGGCATCCCTATCACCATCTTCACCGTACTCGGCGGGGCATTGGCAATCGGTATCGGCTTCGGCGCGCAAAACCTCTTCAATAACGTCATCTCCGGTCTCATCATCATGACCGAACGGCCTATACGACTCGGCGATATCGTCGAAACCGGCGGTGAACTCGGCCGCGTCGCCGAAATCGGTAATCGGTGCACACGCGTCAGACGTTTCGACGGCATCGACGTGCTCATTCCAAACAGCAAGTTCCTCGAAGAAAATGTCATCAACTGGACGCTACACGACGACCTCATCCGGGGATCCGTCACCGTCGGCGTCGCTTACGGATCGCCCACCGATGAAGTCGCTCGACTCATACGACAGGCAGTCGATGAACACGATAACATCAAAAAACAGCCCGAGCCCATCGTACTTTTCCAGGAATTCGGCGATAATTCACTGAACTTCGAAGTCTTCTTCTGGATGAACGTCAACCGCCCCATGGATATCCGAATCATCCGAAGCGACGTCCGATTTCGAATCGATCAACTCTTCCGCAACGCCCGAATCACCATCGCATTCCCACAACGCGATGTTCACCTCGATTCACTAAAACCCGTCGAAGTCCGTCTCGTCAACGAAGCAAACACGTAGACAATACTATTTCAATAACCACACGTTTACCCCTGATCACCAAGTGCAGGTCCACGCTGCTCCGCTGCCGGACAATCGCTCACCAACCAAATCAGAGGAATCTGCGTAACTGGATCATCAAACCACGCATTCCCGAAATCCTTTATAACCCTTCAGAATAAACCAATACCCTTCATCCGGGAATATTCCCCTCAACCCACCGTGTTGTTCCTCTGACGTATCGAATTGCCAACAATAACACCATCAGATTGGATGATCTGCAAAAGGAGCGAAAACAATGCCCATTATCAAATACACCTTCACATTTACCACCCTTCTGCTTGCTCTTCTCATACTGGCACCCGACTTGGCTACCGCTCATTGCGGCCTATGCGGTGTCGGCGATGATCAGGCAGAAAAGGACCACAAACACCACGATCATGATCAGAATCAAGCACAACTCGATGAACCCGCACCCGATTTCGAACTCTCTGCCGTCACCACCGGCCAGACTCACCATTTGACTGATTACTCAGGCAAGATTGTTGTGCTCACTTTCCAGAGCATCAATTGCCCATGGGATCGAATGCGGGATGAAGCGGGTTATCAGCGATATCTTTCCCCGTTGGCAAAGGAGTATGCGGATCAGAACGTCCAGTTTCTTGCAATCAACGCAAACAAAAATGAATCAGCTCAAGAAGTCAAGGCTTATGCGGAGCAGCATGAGATACCCTATCCGATTCTGAAGGATCCCGGGAACAAGGTAGCGGATCTGTACGACGCGAAGACCACGCCACATATTTTCATCATCGACAGCCATGGAACGCTGCGTTATCAGGGTGGTGTTGAAAAAGTACCGCCGTCTCCTGAAAACTGCGGCCGAATGGACACTCAGTACCTCAAACCCGTTTTAGATGCCCTGATTTCAGGCGAAGAATTACCCTATCGCCGTACGAGCAGCAAAGGTTGTACGATCAAGCGCAAAAATATTTGAAAAATTTATCAATTAACGCTTGATTAACTGTTTGCTAATGGTTAAATAATAAGAACGAAAGTTCAACGATTCTCCCTTTTAAAGCCTCGGGTGTATCCGGGGCTTTATTTATTATCATCATGATTAAGGGTTTAAGAAAAGAACCGGATACTCTTTTCAACCAATGTCAGTGATCAGTGTGGTGTCTTGCCTGCCGAGGGATATGAGTACACGCTCTGCCGCGAGGTAACCGCTCCGTACGGCACCTTCCATGGTGGCCGGCCAACCGGTGTCGGTCCAGTCGCCTGCGAGGTAAAAGTTCGAAATTACCCCGTCGGTTCGTGGGCGGATATCGTCGATTCCCACTTTGGGCGAGAAGGTTGCATGTTTTTCCTTGATCACGCGGCTGTATACCAGTCTCATGGATGCGGCTTTGGGGAAATACCGCTCCAGTTCGCTTCTGATACATGCGATGATCCTGCCGCTTTCCCGTACAACCAGTTCATTGGCTGCACTGGTGACGATCTGGAGATACTGGCAGGCAGTACCCTGGACGTTCTCAATTAGACCATGGTTGAAAACCCAATCGCAGGTGCTGTCGAGCATCATGACATGTGGTAGGTTGATGAGCTGCTCGTTTGTTGCTGTCTGCAGAAACAGGTGAACGGAGACAATGGGACTGGTGTCGAATCTGCTGAGGTTCTGGAGCCTGGGATCTGAATCGACCATGTAAGGGGTCACGATTCCAGCGAGTTTATCGAAGGGTATGGCGCTGATGAAAAAATCACCTTCGATAATGTGATCGTTTCGGAGTCGGATATTTCTGATCTGTCGGCCATGCAATCCGAATGACTTGACCGGCTCGCCGTAGACCAATTGGCCGCCTGCCTGTCTGATGATGTCGGGAACGCGGCGGTAGAGTTGATTCAGCGGCAGGGTGGATAGCCCCATATGATAGGCATCACGGTGTTGAAGTAATCCTGCCTGTATGACCTGCAGACCGTAGTTCGCAGCGAGAATTTCCAGCCATTCGTTACAGGCACTGATGATCAATTTTCGCCAGAATCGTTCTATCAGTAAGCCTGGCTGCCGGTATCGCATGAGCCATTGCATGAAGCTGATATTATTGAGCGCGTCGCGTTGTCGCTTGTTGAGCCGGTATGCAGCGAACATGGCACGCGCGAGAGCACGCTTATCGGAGAAGCTGAAGTTTCGTGCAGCGAGCAAGGCCGGAGTTAAATGGAGAGGAGCAGGGAGATATGAAGCCTGAAACGAATCGATCTTGCCCCCCTTCCCGATCATGTAAAGTTGTCTGTGCCATTGGATGCTGTCTTGCACCTCCAGACGTTTGTAGAAGTCGATGAGGTTATGACAGCACCGAATCAGTACATGCCTGCAATTGTCGAGTTCGAGACCGGTGGTCAGGTCGATGAAGCCGGCGGCCCTTCCGCCGAGTTTTTTACGAGCTTCGACGATTGTGACGGAAATACCGCGCTGCGAAAGGGCTACGGCTGCTGCCATGCCGGCGAGCCCGCCACCGATGACGACGGCAGTATTTCGGATAGGGGACGGCGTGAGTGTTTCCATGTGTACAAGAGTATATACGGAGACTTGATGAGTGTTGATATGTATTCAGAGTTTTTCAGATTTATTGTCCCTGCGATGGGTTTAAAACCCTCGCCTTCAGGCGAATCCTTTAGG
>CAYRND010000116.1:0-13101 GCA_964425365.1 uncultured Phycisphaeraceae bacterium | reverse complement strand
AGACAGGCATGTCCACACTTTTTCAAGTTCTACCTACGCAAGATCCGGATGAGCCAGATTTTTGAATATATTGCCACAGGTTGTAACGATTCTGGTTTGATACCAGTTTCAGTCTTGATCTATTTACACAGTTCCGTGGTTGGGGCATTGATGGCTAAAATATGATGTCATGACCCGAAATGCCATAACCATCCGCGGTGCCGCCGAGCATAACCTCCAGGGGATCGATATCGATATACCCCGAGATAAACTGATTGTAATCACGGGGTTATCAGGTTCAGGCAAGTCTACGCTCGCATTCGATACGATCTATGCCGAAGGACAGCGGAAATACGTCGAGTCACTATCGGCGTACGCTCGGCAGTTTCTCGAACAGCTTCAGAAACCGAACGTCGAGTCGATCGAAGGATTGCCGCCCACGATCGCCATTGAGCAGCGATCCGCTTCGCATAACCCGCGTTCCACCGTAGCGACCACGACGGAAATATACGACTATCTCAGGTTGCTCTTCGCTCGTGTGGGTAGGCCGCACTGCTGGCATGTCGATGACAGGGGTGTAACGTGCAATCACCCCATAACCGGCCAGTCTGCCACGCAGATGATCGACCACGTCATGACACTGCCCGAAAGTACAAGAATCATGGTGCTTGCTCCGATTGTGCGTGGCAAGAAGGGGCACCACAAGGAAGTATTCGATTCCATGGTGCGCCAGGGACTTGTCCGTGCTCGGGTCGACGGCAATATTATCGATCTACGTGAATTGAATAAGGCCGGTACACCCTTTACCACAAAAACCCAGCGGTATCAGCAGCATACCATTGAAGCCGTCGTAGATCGTATTGTGATCCGGTCGGAAGACGGCGGCGGAGAGGATGAATTTCGATCACGCGTGGCCGATTCCATTGAACTGAGTCTCAAGTTGGCAGAAGGACTGGTCGTCGTCAGTGTCAACGATGAAAAAAACAGAGATCGCTGGACGGATATGCTATTCAGCGAAAAGTTCGCCTGCCCAAGCCATCCCGAATGCAGCCTAGAGGATTTAGAGCCGCGTCTCTTTTCGTTCAATTCGCCCTATGGCGCCTGCCCGGCATGCAATGGTCTCGGGACGATTCTCGAGTTCGATAGTGAACTGATCGTACCGGATTCGAGTATCAGTCTATCGGAAGGTGCGGTTGAAGCGTGGCGCAAGGGTGGGAAGCGGATGAACATTTACTACAATCGACTGATCCGCCGGTTCTGCCGCGATTTCGGGGCGGATCCGCAAGCGTCGTATAAGAAACTCAGCAAATCCGTCAAGCGAATCTTGATGCACGGCACTACGACACGTGATGAGAATCGCTACGGCACCTATTTTGAAGGTGTCATCCCCAATCTGCAGCGACGATGGGAGAATACCGACAGTGAATTCGTCAAGGCACGGCTTCATGGTTATCTGTCGGAGTCACCCTGTGAGACCTGCGGCGGTGCACGTCTTAAAACGGAGGCATTGCACGTTACCATCGAAAGCCGTACGACCACCGGCCGTAAAACAAAATCCACGGCGACATCGCAATACAACATCAAGAACGTTACCGCCATGACCATTGAACAGGCGTATGATTTCTTCAACCATCTTCAACTCGATACCGAGCAGCAGCAGATTGCCGCACCGATCATCAAGGAAGTGACCGCGAGGCTTGGATTCATGCTGAGTGTCGGACTTGGTTACCTGACACTGGACCGATCCACGGGCTCGCTCTCAGGCGGAGAGTCGCAGCGCATACGCCTGGCGACCCAGGTAGGCAGTGGGCTGGTCGGATGCTGTTACGTACTTGACGAGCCCACGATCGGGCTGCACAACCGCGATAACGACCGGCTCATCCGTACGCTCCGGCATCTGGCCGATATCGGCAATACCGTCATTGTGGTTGAACACGATGAAGATACCATCCGGGCGGGAGATCACATTATCGACATCGGACCCGGTCCGGGAATGCACGGTGGTCGAATCGTCGCCCAGGGAACGATCGATGATATTCTGCAATGCAGTCAGTCACTTACGGCGAAGTACCTGAAAAATGAGCTGGAGATCACCGTGCCCGATCGCCGCCGCGAGCTGGACCACAAACATCCGGTTACCGTTCACGGCGCACGGGAGAACAATCTGAAGCAGATCGATGTGGCCTTTCCTCTCGGCGGTATTGTCGCCGTCACAGGTGTTTCCGGTTCGGGAAAATCCACACTGGTCAACCAGATTCTGCTTCGCGGCATCCGTAGGGAGCTTCTGGGTTCACGCGACAGGCCTGGTGCGCATGACCGCATCAGTAACGTCGGGTATATCGATCGGATCATCGAGGTCGACCAGTCACCGATCGGGCGTACGCCGCGTTCCAACCCTGCGACTTACACGGGCGTATTCGATCTGATCCGCAAGCTCTTCAGCCAGACCAAAGAGGCCCGGGTCCGCGGTTACCAGCCCGGCCGGTTCTCGTTCAATGTCAAGGGCGGCCGGTGCGAGTCCTGCGGCGGGGGCGGTACGCGGAAGATCGAAATGCACTTTCTGCCCGACGTCTATGTCCAATGCGATGTCTGCAAAGGCCGCCGTTACAACCGTGAGACGCTTGAAGTCCATTACCGCGGCAGAACCATCTCCGATGTACTCAACATGACCGTTGAGGAAGCACTGGCCTTTTTCGAGAATTTCGCCGATGTCACCAGGCTGCTCACTGCATTGAACGACGTCGGGCTCAGCTATATCGAACTCGGCCAGAGCTCAACCACCCTCTCAGGCGGCGAAGCCCAGCGCGTCAAACTCGCCACTGAACTAGGTAAACGGACCACCGGCCGGACGCTCTACCTGCTCGATGAACCCACTACCGGCCTGCACTTCGCCGATGTCCATAAACTGCTCGATGTTCTCGCACGGCTTGCTGATCAGGGCAATACCATCATCATCATCGAACACAATATGGAAATCATCAAATGCGCCGACTGGATCATCGATCTCGGTCCCGAAGGCGGCGACCACGGCGGCAGCATCATCGCACAGGGTACGCCCGAAAGCATCGCCGAAGTCAAAAATTCCTACACAGGCGAACATTTGAAAAAGCACCTGTCTCTGGTAACCGCATAAAGGATTGCGTTAAATGCTCTGAATGGAAGCTGTCTGTGGCGCTTGAATCCTGACGACCTTTTCACCAAGCCCGGCTTCTCCCCGTTTCACTTTTTCCTGAAATGCCAGGCATTCCATGACCAGTCGATCGAGAATCGCCTCTTCCGGCACATTCGCCACGCGCTCGCCCTGAACATAGATGATACCCCGCCGGTTACCGGCGAAGATAGCGACATCCGCGCCCTCTGCCTCGCCCGGACCGTTTACCACGCAGCCCATCACCGCGACTTTCATCGGCAGTGTAACCACGCCGGCCAGTTTCTCCCGCACCTCCTGAACCAGCTTGAATAAATCCACCTGAATCCGGCCACACGTGGGGCAGGCGATCAGATCAATACCCACACGCTCGCGCAGGCCGAGACAATAGAGCATTTCAAGGGCATCATGAACTTCATATACAGGGTCACTCGCGTAGGAAATCCGGATCGTATCACCGATACCCGATGCCAGCAGATGACCCAGCGGCACTACCGATCGGATCGTTCCGGTCTCACGCGGCCCGGCATGGGTAATGCCCAGATGCAGCGGGTAATCGAACCGCTTTGAGATTTCACGATAGGCATCGATCGCCAGAAGAGGATCGGGACTCTTTGCAGAAATAACAATGTCATGAAAATCTTCATCTTGGAAGACATCGAGATACTCTTCCAGTTTGGTCACCATCAATGCCAGGATCCGGCCGTGGCGGTTTTCTGAGAATACGCCCTGAAGTTCGACCAGCCGCTTATGCATATCTTTTCGCTCGACGATCGATCCTTCGTTTACGCCAATGCGAATCGGTATTTTTTTCGCCTTGCAAGCGTCAATAACATCTTTCACCTGGCTGCGATCGGAGATATTTCCGGGGTTCAACCTGATTTTGTGTACCCCGGCATCAATCGCATCGAGCGCTCTTTCAAAATGGAAATGGACATCAGCGACAATCGGGACCTTTACCTGCGGAAGAATTTCACGCAGCGCTTCGGTATCCTTACGCTGGGGTACCGCTACGCGTACAATGTCCGCGCCGGCCGAAGCCATCCGGTTGATTTCATTGACACAGGTTTCGACTTCGAAGGTATGGCACGAAGTCATTGTCTGGACCGAGATCGGCGAATGGCCGCCGATTCTGACTATACCGTGTGCCGGGTCACCAAGGATAATCTGCCGCGTCAATCGCCGTTCAATCATACGTATATCATCCGGTAACAGGAGTTTACTGAACAACTCTGTATTATAGCGGATGACCGTCGATCGGGCATGGACAGTGAAAAGGTGATTAGGTTGAAGGTTTGAAGGTTCTCCGGGTCAGTCCTGCACAGGAAAACGGCATGAAAGGCCAGGTCTCAACTACGGCCGATTCATGTCCGATTTTCAAACGATAACCGAATCTGAAAACCATGCTAGACTGAACAATCGGCCATCAATAAACGGTTGTTCATCAGCCGAATCAATCCTGCACGTAGATGATATTTCTGCCGTCACGCCGCATGATCACGTAGGCGTGATCCGGACGTTTCAGATCTTTAGCCATGACGATGGTGTTGGGTGATTGTTTCGTACTTGCCATTGTGGTCGGATTGAACGGCAGGTTCAGGTCGATCGTGTCCTGGTCGACGACCTGTGGTTTGTTTTCTTCCGCGTTCTCTTTTTTCGGGATTGGTATGCGGAAGAGGTAGTCGGCGGGAACGGCCTTATCCCCGGCCTCTTTTGCTTTGCTTTTCATTTCGATCAGTGGATTGCGGATGACCCGGACGCGGCTTCGGTCCCGGTCATCACAGACCTGTTCATCATGGATAATGATCGTTCGGCCGGGTCTGGGAGTAATGACAAATCCTTCGCGGTTACAGGTTGCGAGTCTGCGATGATTGTGCGGGCAGTAGAAACCCAGCCTTCGAGCGTCGGCAGCCCGTGTGCTTGAGGTGTTCAGAGTATCTCGTGTGATCAGATGAGGCCAGTCGTTTGTGACAATCGGCTCCTGTGCCCGTATCATACCCCAGTTGTAATCACAGCCATTGGTATGGACCGGGTTCTTATATTGCCGGCGATGCTTCACGTCATATCCGCAGGGTGGTGCGGCCTGGACAGAACTGATGGCGATTACTGCCAGTAAAACGACAAAAGAAAACTTATATTTCATGTTATGCGCTCCCTTCAATTTGGTTTCAGCATGAAGTATAACCCCGGTATTCTGTAGCGTGAATACATTATGTGAGGATTTTTCGTAAACTATCGACTGTACAGTTGATGCGGAGGCCGCTAAATTACCTGAGTTAACAGTGAAATTGTCAGGTTTAACATGAGGGGGGCAGATGAGGTACTTATGGCAGAAATGATTCCGATTTATCCACTCAAGTTTGACCCGATCTACAAGGAGAAAGTGTGGGGCGGGCGATCGCTCGAAAAGCTTGGCCGGAACCTGCCCGGCGGCATGATCGGGGAATCATGGGAACTGGCGGACCTGGGCACCACCTCGGTATCCGGCGGAGGGGGCGGATCGGAGCGTTCAGTCATTACCAACGGTCCGTTGGCCGGTAAAACCTTTCACGATGTGATTCTCAGCGCCACCGAAGCGATGCTGGGCGATCTGCCGCTCAATGAATTCGGCGAGTTCCCACTGCTGGTCAAGTTTCTTGACGCCAATGACAATCTTTCGGTCCAGGTCCATCCCAGTGAATCCTATGCTCATAACCATGACGATGCCTATCTGAAAAGTGAAGCGTGGTATATCGTCGAAGCCGCACCCGACGCCGTGATATACAAGGGCGTCCATGACGGTGTCAGCCCTGAGGCGTTCCGCAAGGCAATTGAAGAAAATACGGTCGAGCCTCTGATGATCAGCGTACCGGTCAAGCAGGGCGATTGTCATTATCTTCCCAGCGGCACATGCCACGCACTCGGCAAAGGCATTCTTGTGGCGGAAGTACAGACGCCGAGCGATACCACTTTCCGCGTCTACGACTGGGGTCGCACCGGCCGCGAGTTGCATATCGAACAGGCGATGCAATGTATCCACTTCGGTCCGCCCGAGGTCGGCAGAAATGAAAAGCGCACACACGTCATCGGTGAGTTCGCCCAGGCCACGAGATTGGTACGCTGCGAGCACTTCAATATTGATCAGATCAGTATGAACCAGGGCTATACGGAAGATGTGGTCACCGGCAGCCCGGTGGTCTGGATGATTCTGAAGGGGGGTGGCCGGATCATCAGTGAGACAATCGACGACGTTTCATTCGAACAGGGTGAAAGCATATTCATTCCAGCGGGGATGGAGGAATCGCACATGATCGTTGATGAGGATACATTGCGACTCGAGGTGACTTTCCCCCAGGCGTTGCCTGCAAAATTCGCATGAACCAATCCGTTATACTTTGATCATCGTTCGTCCCAGATACAGTCGGGCCCCCAACGATAGACCGGATCGTCACTCCATCTGCCGTTCCACTGTTCCGTTACCGTTTTTTCGACATGGCCGTCAAGAAACAGACCATTGGCGGAGTCGCCGGGGTGTCGGAAATGGGGTGCGCCGACAGTGGGACTATCAGGATGGTTCGTGTCATATGACCATTTGAAGGTACCATCACCGGGCATGCCCGGGGCAGGTGGTTTACGGCATTTATCGTCAGCCCAACTGACAAGACCGCCTTCCTTGTAAAGATCATATTGGATGAATTCCAGTGGTGTACCAATATCAACGTCGACGCGTTTAGAGGCATCTGCAGCGGCCTTCGCATCGTGGAAAATGGCGGCATCCATCATGTATATGGTTTTCGCGGGATCAGCCAGTTCCGCGGGGACTGCATGGTTCCCGTGGTTTCTGCCGGCTTCGTTCTGGACACTCTGATAACGGAGAAGTTCCCGGCCCTCCATTTCAGGGTAGATGACGATATTCATACCGTAAGAACAGGCTTTCACATCGCATTCGCCCGTCTGTTTCACGACTTCATAACGCGAGGGCAACTCCGTATCATCGGAGATATGCTGAGGGCAGACAAAGACGGTGACATCATGGATATAGTATTCCGAATTGCCGGGTTTTGGCATGAATGGATCATCAGCAGGTATCCAGTTCCTTGTCCTCATGAAAACCGACGCCACCTCATCAATATTCGGCCACATGCCCTTATACACATTGGCGTATGATTCGAATCCGACTCCGATCTGCCGCAGGTTCGACTTGCAGGCGGCACTCCGGGAAGCACGTCTAGCCATACCGAGCGCGGGTAGCAGAAGGCCGATCAACAGTGCGATAATTGAAATGACAACCAGCAGTTCAATCAGTGTGAAGCCTTTGTATGCACGAATAGATTTGGTAATCATATCACTTTACTCCAGGATCGATGACGTGGTCCTCTTGTACATCAAAACGCGAGTTTCCATTTCTATTTTAAGGGCTGCTGCCACCTGTACCAAACATATTCTGCGAAAAATACAATACGATTATTTGACTGTATCAATCGGTACAGTTCAGGTCTTATGCAATTCATGTACAGCCTGAATTCATGCTAATCAGGCCGGTGTTATTCAGTTAAATTATAGATTCTGCTCGTTGAGCAGTCTGATAGCCTCATCGAGGTCTTTATCGCCACGACCGGATAGGTTCACGACGATCACCTGGTCGCTTTTCATCCGGGCGGCGAGTTGAATGGCATGCGCCACGGCATGTGCTGATTCGAGAGCCGGTATGATCCCTTCAAGCCGGGTCAATTCTGAAAAGGCATGCAGTGTGTCACGATCGTCGGCCGTGGTATATGTCACACGTTTTTTATCCTTCCAGTATGAATGTTCCGGGCC
The DNA here is from genome assembly GCA_964425365.1 of uncultured Phycisphaeraceae bacterium. Taxonomy (GTDB): domain Bacteria; phylum Planctomycetota; class Phycisphaerae; order Phycisphaerales; family Phycisphaeraceae; genus CAYRND01. Next base: position 5,177 of record CAYRND010000116.1, on the reverse strand, counting down.
GACACCCGGATAATCGAGCCCTGCCGAGATGGAATGAACCAGTGCGGTCTGGCCGTCGTCATTCTGAAGGACATAACTGAGCGAACCGTGCAGTACACCCGGCGAGCCGAACGTGAGAGGTGCGGCATGATCGCCCAACCGATTCGACCTGCCCCCGGCCTCCACACCGATCATATTGACATCCGGATCATCGATAAACGGATAGAAAATACCCGCCGCATTCGAACCGCCGCCGACACAAGCGATCAAGGCATCCGGCAACCGCCCGATCTGCTCAAGGCACTGTACGCGGCACTCCCGGCCGATGACAGTCTGAAAATCGCGTACGATCATGGGAAACGGATGCGGTCCGACGACTGATCCGATGATGTAATGCGTATCCTCACTGCTTTCCATCCAGTCCCTCATGGCGGCGTTAGTTGCGTCTTTGAGCGTGCAAGAACCGGACTCGACGGGAATGACTCGCGTACCCAGCAACTCCATGCGTTTGACGTTCGGCTGTTGGCGTCGCATATCCTCGGTTCCCATGAACACATCGCATGCCAGGCCGAAGACCGCCGCTGCCGTGGCCGTGGCCACCCCATGCTGTCCCGCGCCGGTTTCAGCGATCAATCTATGCTTGCCCATTCGAACGGTCAGCAGTGCCTGTCCGAGTGAGTTGTTGATTTTATGCGCGCCGGTATGTGCAAGATCCTCCCGCTTCAGCCAAATCTGTGCGCCGCCCGCCATGTCACTGAGTCGTTCGGCATGGTACAGCGGTGTCGGACGATTGACATAATGTTTCAAGAGTTTCTGAAAATCGGCCTGAAAACCCGGATCATTCCTGGCATCCGAATAGGCCATCGACAGTCTGTCGATGGCAGAAAAGAGTGTTTCCGGGATATAGATTCCGCCGAAAACGCCGAAATGGCCTGTCTGGTCCGGCAGATTCAACAGGTCAGATTGAGTCGTGTTTACATTCGACATATTAGTATTTTAGCGATCAGACAAAAAAAGAGCCAGCGGCAGCTAGACGCGTTAATTCAGGGTTTTCGGTCTTCAAATGCCTTGTTACGTTATTCCGGATTTCATTTGGAAATGAGGCCGATTCAAAGCACAATAAAACCGGCCAGGCGCTTGTGCACCTGGCCGGTCACAGGTCCCCCTTCTGGTAACGGTGGGACTTACACGCTTAATCAGCCTGATCAATAATCAGTTTCGACTTCAGTTACCTGAACTTCCTGCTGTCCTGAAGTATTGGGCAACTGTATCTGGCCGTTAACCATTTCGGTATCCGGTTGATGGTCGTGGTATCGCAGCCCTGCGAGACGGACATCCCAGTTCTGCATGGCTGCATGTTCGAGTTCTTCCTGTTGGAGTTTGAGTTCGGCCAGTCGAGACCGGGCGTCTTCGCGAGCCGCTTCAGCCTTGGCCAGTGCGGATTCAAGGTTGGTACGCTGGAACCAGTCCTGACGGAACTCGTCGGTCAGGTCACGGATTCGTTCCGAGTTGACCTGAACAACGCGAGCGTCGAACGTGGCCTTGATGGCATCCTGGCTGGCGGTAGCCGTTCTGCGATGCGCCATGGCTTCTGCCATGACGATATCGGCTTCAGCGGCGACGGAAGCTTCTTCAGCATCTGCGACAGCGAGTGAAATTTCGGCCTGGGCCTTTGCTTTCGCCAGTCGTTTTTCGACGTCGGCATCGCCCTTGATCTGGTTGATGTAGATCAAGTTGCGAGTACGGCTGATATCCGCTTCGGCGAGTGATTTTTCGAGTTCGTTACGGGCCTTGATACGAGCGATCTCGACCTCGGTTTTCTGTCCGACAACGTCGGCGCTGACGAGAGCTTCTTCGTAGCTCGCCTGCGCGACTGCGGTCTGTGAGGATACCGAGCGATCCAGCTTAGCCAGTTCAGCCTGTAGGGTACGTTCGGCAGCGGCGATCTGTGCGTCGATCTGCTCGGCCAGTGCATTCTGGCTTTGTTCGACACTGTCGGCTTCTGCGACCAGTCGGGTATACTCGGCCTTGCCACGCTGGCGAACCGCCTTGAGCTTGGCTTCTAAAGCCTGTGCTTCTGATTCACCTTGTTTTTTGACAGCCTGAGATTCGCTGTTGAACTGGGCAGACAATGCCTTGGCTACTTCGATTTCCGCCTTGGCTTCAGCGCGGAGGTCTGCGGCTTCCGCGAGGGCATTACGCCTGAAGGTATTGGCATCGACCAGCGCTTTCTTCTTTGTGGATTCGGCAGTGGCGGACGCGGCAGATGCCTGGGCCTTGGCTTCACTGAACTTGGCTTCAGCCTGTGTCTGCATGGCATCAGCGATGGCGTGCTGTTCGAGGCTGATGGCTTCCTGCTGGCTTCTTATTGCTTCGAGTTTGCTTTTCGATTCAGCGTAAGTCGCTTCAACCGCCAACTGCTGGCTGTCGGCCTTGGAGCGGTCTCGCATGACTTCCGCTAGAGCGGTTCGGTAATCAGCGACCCGTTCGGGCTCGATACGAGGTGTGACTTCATCGACCTGCGGAACCGTGGGTACCTGATGAAGGTTTTCGGGGTATTCCGGCGCATCGGCCGTCTTACCCGTGAACTCGACGCTGCCCTGTTGCTGTCGGGCGGCGAGTTCTTCGAGTATTTCCTGTCGCAGTCGTGCGGCTTCTTCTTCGGCTTCGGCGATGAGGGTCTGCATCTGTTCTTCAGCCACTTCCTGCTGATGACTGGCGGTTTCACGAAGGGCATTGGCACGCGCTTCAGCTTCTGCTTTTACGAATTCCGAGCGGGCGATCTTCTCATTGCGATCGGAAGTAATGCGGATTTTCTCGATTTCCGCCATGGTGTCCTGGAACCATGCATCCAGTTCACTGATGCCCTTATTGAAATCGGCATCGGCCTGCTCGTTGATCTTATCGGCTTCGCCGTGGATCTGTTCGATATCGGCGACGGTCCGATTGTAGGCATTTTCTGCTTCGGACAGGTGTCTGTCATAGTTCGCCTGTGCCTGAGCCCAGTCATTTTCGGCTGCGGCGACCTTGAGCTGATACTGTTCTTCAGAGGCCTGTTCCGTCAAAGCCTCGGCGCGGGCATAGAGTTCATCCGCACGAGCATTGGCGTTTTTCGTAAGAGAATCAGCCTGTGTCGAGAGTCGATTCGATTCGGCCGTCGACTGTTCCCGTACGGTCTGAATCTGGATTTCCAGTTCCGATGCCTGTGCATCAGTCTGTTCCTTGACGGAGTCTGCTTCGACGCGTAGAGCGACGACGGTGGCTTCCGCACGGGCGCGTGTGGCCTTGGCGGCTTCACGCATATCAGCGATCGCGGCGAGTGATTCCTGTTCCGTAGCGTTACGGACCTTCTTCAGTTTTTCGATACGGGCCTTGTCCGAGGCATACTGCTGATTCGCCTGGCTGATCATATCGGACTGAAGGGTTTTTCGTTCTTTGAGCAGAGCGGATACGAGCTGCTCATTCTGTTGTGCGGTGGTCTCGACCTGTCGCTGTCGAGCTTCCACGTCTGCGATCAACTGGTTCTGACGGGCGTGATACTGCTGGCGGACCTTTTCGGTTTCCGCCATGGCGATATCCTGGCCGGTATGAACCTGCTGTCGCTGTGCACTGATCACCGCGAGTTTTTCTTCCAGCATGGCATCGCGTTCGACTTCGGTCGCACGAGCGGCGGCGAGTTTCTGCTCGACTTCGGCCATGGCGACCCGGGCTTCACTAAGATACTTCTCGGGAAGCTGTTCTTTCTGAGCCATCTGGCCGAAGTATCGCCTTGCTTCGACCACGCGGTGACTGTCCTCACCGAGATCGGCATTGGAATAGTGGTGAGGGAAAGGATTGCTGGAACAACCGACAAGCGTGCATACCCCGATAACACCTGACAGTGCAATCGAGGTCAGCCGCTTACGCCAATTCATTGCTGGACCTGCATGACCATTTGTCTGTACTTGAGGATTTAACATGACTGCATTTCTCCCTGAAAAACCGTTACCCATTCAAATAGTGTTTTGAGTTCGACCGAGTCGCAACGGTGCGATAGTTCGGCGTGACGTCTCTTTTCTACTGTCTATGTGTGTGAGCATCGTCATGAGCTTGAATCCGCTTAAACGAAAGATTCCGGCTGACCAGCAACATCTTGCACTTGCCGCTTGCCCAGACGTCATATTTGATTCTGTTGCTAGATTCATACCGGACGTGTAAGCAATCGGGTTCATTGGCGTTAAAGGATGTCGGTAAGCACGGTCGGGTGGTGGTGGGCGTTGTGGTGAAGCGGCTTGGGGCTTGGGGTTAAGAACAGGGGAGCAGGGAGGCAATGATCAATGAAGGCAATGGGAACGTGGGGGGAGTTCAAGGTTCAAAGAGGGAGGAGTGGTTCAGGCGGTATTTGCGAGACAGAGTTGTCTGCTGAAAGCGACTGCGACGTGTTGGGTGTCACGATGTGTCAGGTTGCGTGTAATAACGGCGTCCATCATTGAATCTGATGCGATAATAGCCTGCCGCCCGTTCATGGCGATTCCGACTCTGACGCGTCCCCCTGTGGACAGGCGTCCGCCGTGGGAGAGTTTGAGGAGTGCCCCGCCTGCGGAAACATCGAGCGTTTCACCGGCGAGATATTTACCGGTATCTTCCACATAGAGTTTTACGGGCTTGTCCATCCGAAGACGCGTGTATTGTCTGCGTTCAACCGTCATATTCGCAATTCCAGGAGTAGTGTTCTGATATCTGTATCGGTTATAACGATAAAGCCACTTCAAGCCGGGCGTGAGGAAAGAACCCTCCAGAGCGGGAGGACGGCCGGTGAATCCTACGGCGTCGGAATCCGATCGAACGGGTGAGCGGTTCGGCGATATGGTGGTTTGCAGGCTGAGAAGCGTGCGTCAGGAATGAAGGCAGATCAATTTCTGCTGCTTACGGGCATTTGTGTACGCGTTGAATGCATGTAAGTGCTTGTCAGAGTCATAGATGCTGATAGATGCGCGAGTGAAATTGCTGTAGGGTCATGTTTTGCAGACATTTAAGTGTTTTTGCATAGATTTGCGGGGTGCGTGAAGCGGCTTGGGGCTTGAGGCTCGGGGCTTGAGGTGGAGAACCATGGGGCAAGGGAGGGAGTTCAAGGTTGGGGGTGATGCTCTTTTTTCGGTCGGTGGTCAGCACGGGCAAGCTTGTGCCCATGGCAACCGGGGCTATGACTCTCATGAGGT
>CAYRND010000115.1:0-13192 GCA_964425365.1 uncultured Phycisphaeraceae bacterium | reverse complement strand
TGTCAAGTCCATCGACGTAAAAATTCATCCGCTTAGCTTAACACCTATGGGGGTTAGGGTGGGGTGGGGGGCAAATTTCATTCCGATGCCTGCTAACTCCTGAGCAGACTGCAATGCGTGAATAACAAAGGCTCTGTGCGTTATAAGGCAGAAAGTTGTTGATAGCGCAACTTCACGAGCATCATTGATATATGATCAATGCCAGAATGAAGCAACTGATGAGTTAAAGCCTGACACCGCCGCCTCAGCCGAGTTTCGCTTTGAGTATTCCCAGGAGTTTTTCGAAGTCGATCGGCTTCTGAAAGACTCCAGCGAGTCCGAGTGCGGTGTAGTCGGTGGTGATTGCGAGATTATCTCCGACGGAGGAGAGCATATAGACCGGCGCCTTGTTCTCGGCGAGTTTGAGGTCCTTGATGAAGCTGGTTCCTGCGTCCACTTCTTCCATCATCAGGTCGACGATGACCAGGTCGGGTTTGACCTGTTTATAAACCTGCAATCCTTCTTCGGCCGTAGCGGCGACGGCGACGGCGTAGCCGTTCGATTCGAGAACGGCCTTGAGTGAATCGGTGATATCCACATCGTCGTCAATACAGAGAATGACATGTTTTCCGTCTTGCATAGGTAAGCCCTTTGTCAATAATCCGTCACGCCCGGCAGGGCGCAGTTGTTATCGATACAATCGTTCAGTTTATCAAAACCACCGGTCCGGAAAATCTTTTTGATGAAGTTTACTGCACGTTGAAGATTCTGCCTGGCGGGTTCGGACAGCCGCTGTCCGAACTCGTTGAAGTCGTACCCTCTGATTGCGAGAGTCAAGCATTCGGGCTCAGCGCCGAACATTGCCTTGGACAGGCTGACCACGTCCTCGGGACTGACGCTGTGCGAGGTAAACTCGGGCCGGTATACGCCGGGTACCAGCCTGGCGACTTCGAACGGTTCACGGCAACTTGTATGAGCGTCAGCGAAAATCACGATATCGAACCCGCAGATCAGTTCGGCATGTTCGATATTGAGCTGGTAATCGATCTCGACTTCGACGTGGGCGGCTATTGCAGGCGACATATTTTCGAAGGCCGATGCAAACGCCGGTCCCAACCCGTCATCGAGACGGCCGGGGTTACCGTACCCCACAATCAGGACTCGGGGCGATGTCGTCTGCGTCATTGCTTGAATTTCCGATCGATTTCGTTGCCTTCATGGTCCATCAGCACGACTTCCAGAGGCATCTTGCCCATTGCATGCGTTGCACACGACAGGCAGGGGTCATACGCCCGGATGGCCACTTCGATATGGTTCAGCAGTCCCTCGGTAATTTCCGGCTTACCGCTGATATATTCCGCCGCAACGTTCTGAACGGCACGGTTCATAGGCTCGTTGTTATTTGTGGTCGATACGATGAGGTTCGCCATAACGACCTGATCGTTCTCGTTGACGCGATAGTGATGGAAAAGCGTACCTCGCGGCGCTTCGATAATTGCCACTGCCTCCTCCCGCCGGTCGCCCTTGACTACAAGGTCGGTGCCCTGCAGATCGGAATCATTCAGCAGGTCACGCATTTTTTCGCACGCGTGTAGCGTTTCGATCATCCTCGCCCAGTGGTATGCGAGTGTAATATTATTCGGTTTATTGTCGGTCAGCGTCATGAACTGCCTGCGAGCATCTTCGGCCTCGGGAGTATCGATGAAGTCGCAGGTATTGATCCTTGCGAGCGGTCCGACACGGTACCAGCCGTTCTCCGGTCCGACGGCCTTGAGAAACGGGAACTTCATATACGACCAAGGCCGGACCTCTTCGATAATCGCATCGCGATAGTCCTGCGGGTCGACCTTGTCGATGATGGTATTGCCATCGCAATCTATTGCTCGCAGGTTACCGTCATAGAGGTCCATGCACCCGTCCTCACGCACGATAGCGAGATGGTTCGAGTTGAACGTTCCGAACGATTTCGCCAGCTCCAGGTTCGTCAAGGTGTAGTCTTTTGCGACGGTGACCGCCCCGCGAGACCACGCCATCATCTGGTCGATTTCCTTTAAGAAGGCATCGCGTTCTGCGATCGACAGGTTCTTATTGATGCCGCCGGGGATGGCACCGGTCCCGTGAATCTTCTTGCCGGCGGTCGCCTTGATGATCTCCTGTCCGAACCGTCGCATCATGACACCCTGAACGGCGAGATCGGGATATTTACCTGCCACGCCGATGACGTTGCGAATCATGGGATCGGCATCGAACCCGAAGAGCAGGTCGGGCGAGGCGAGATGAAAAAAGTGTAGTGCATGCGATTGGAACGTCTGGCCGTAGTGCATCAACCGTCGCATCTTCTCGGCGGTGGGTGTGAGTTTCTCACCCCCGACGATGCGGTCCATGGCCTTAGCCGCACACAGATGATGGCTTACGGGGCATATTCCGCACAACCGCTGCACGAGCACGGGCACTTCCCAGAAAGGTCTGCCCTGTACAAACCGCTCGAAGCCGCGGAACTCGACGATATGCAGTCTGGCCTGCGTTACCTTGTTGTTTTCATCGAGCAGAATGGAAACCTTTCCGTGTCCCTCGACACGGGTTACAGGCTCGATAATCACGCGTTTATTATTGGCGGTAATCACTTTCGTGCTCCATGGTAGAAAATCAGTCGTACTTGATCAGTTCGTAAGGCAGCTCGACCGGCTGATCGGTCAGCAGAGCCACCAGTGTCTGCCAGAGGGTATCTGCCGAAGGCGGGCACCCGGGCAGGAAGTAATCGATCTTGACCACTTCATGACAGGGATAGACTTTATTGAGCAGCAGCGGAATCTCGGCGTCGTTGGGTATGACACCATTGGGATTGTAGACCGTCGGGCCATTGAGATACGCTTCTTCGAGGCATTCCTTGAGTGGTATGGTATTCCTCATCGCGGGTATTCCCCCCATGGTAGCGCAATCGCCGCACGAGATGAGAATATCACAGTGTTTCCGGAAGTCCTGAAGTACGCGCACGTTCTCCTCGTTGCAGCAACCGCCTTCGATAATACCGACCGCGCACCGGTCGGTGAATTCCTTGATATCATCGATCGGCGACTTATTGAACTCGACCAGTTCGACCAGCTTGAGGATACGCTCGTCGATATCGAGCAGGGACATATGGCATCCGAAGCAGCCGCACAATGACGTTGTTGCAATTTTCGGTTTCGACATACTCAACCAGTCCTTCTATTGATCAAGAATCCTGCTTTTCAATATCCGATCCGATCGGCTGATGATCATATTTCCGTTTACCGACTGGTGTAGCGTACCCGACCCGTTTCTTCATCAGGGAACCTGTCGGGCACACTTCGAGAGCACAATCGGTCGCCGCGGCGTCGGTTTCACCGAGTTTCGCCTCGGCGTTCACTGCCACGCGTTTGTCGGAACCACGTCCGACGAACTCGAATACATGCTTACCGTCGACGTCGCGCGACGCACGAACACACCGTCCGCAGAGAATGCAACGGTTACGGTCAATGAAAATATCGGGATGCGTCGCATCAACTTCATATTGCTTGAACATGTAAGGGAACTTCGGAGCGGTAATCCCGAACCGATACGCCAGTGCCTGCAGTTCGCAGTTACCGCTTTTCTCGCAGTACATGCAGTAATGATTACCCTCGACGAAGAGCATATCGAGAATATTGCGTCGTACGTCGTTGAGCGTTTCGGTATCATTTTCAACGGTCATCCCGTCGGCCGCGGGGAATGTACACGCCGACTGGGGCCGGCCGTTGACCATCACGGTGCACATACGGCAACTACCGTGCGGGACCAGTCCCTTCATGTAGCACAGTCGTGGAATATACACGCCGGCTTCGTCAGCCACTTCAAGTATCGTCTGGCCGGTTCTGCCGGTAACGGTTTTTCCGTCAATCGTAAGGGTGATGGTATCGCTCATATTGGCACTCTTTTTCGTAAATCAGGTTAACGCGAACAGTCGATCATGCGTGAAAGTGAACGGAATCGCGGCCGGCGATGAACTGTGCGTCATCGAGTGCGGCGTTGATATCGAACGTTCTTCGCATACCGTCCTCGTCGGACTTCACGCGTTTTTCGTATTCGTCACGGAAACAGTTCAGAGTCGACATAACGGGGTTCGCCGCGGTCTGTCCGAGTCCGCAACGGCTGGCGGTCTTCATGGTTCTGCCAAGATCTTGGAGGTACTGGATATCTGCCGATTCGCCCTGTCCGGCGATGATCTGCTGGAGTTTGCTCCTTAGCAGAACGGTACCCACGCGGCAGGGTGTGCAGTATCCGCAGCTTTCGTGTTCGAAGAATTTCGTGAATTCGGCGGCGATCTGAATGACATCACGGCCTGGCCCGAAGACCATGATGGAACCTCCGGTCGCCAGATCGTCATAACAGATGGTCTGGTCGAACTGTCGCGGATCGACCATCTGGCCGCTCGCCCCCCCGACCTGAACGGCAATCGCGTCATCAGCGCCGGCCTCTGCGAGGACTTCCCTGAGAGTGACGCCGAATGGTAACTCGTAAACGCCAGGTCTTCGGCAGTCACCGGAAATACTGAGCAGTTTCGTACCGGTGCTCTGCTCGGAACCGTGTTCCGCGAAAGTCGCCGGACCTTCCTGAATGATCTTGGTGACCTTGCAGAGCGTTTCGACATTATTGACAACCGTGGGACAACCGAGGTATCCCTTCTGTGCGGGGAACGGCGGCCGGTTCTTTGGATCGCCACGCGTCCCTTCGCATGAACTGATCAGCGCCGTCTCTTCGCCGCAGATATAGGCACCGGCGCCCATTTGAATGCGGATATCAAAATCGAAGCCTTTATCGAGGATATTATTACCCAGCAATCGGTTCTCACGTCGTTTGGCGAGCACCTCTTCGAGAAATGCTCTGAGGTAAGCGTATTCGCCTCGCAGGTAGAGAATCCCTTCATCGGAGCCGATGGCGTACCCGGCGATGGTCATACCGGCGAAGAGCCGGTCGGGCCGCTCTGTGAGAATAACACGATCCTTGAATGTTCCGGGTTCACCTTCATCGGCATTGCATATGACGTACCGTTTTTCACCGCCAGCTGCACGAGTGAACTCCCACTTCATACCGGTCGGGAACCCCGCCCCACCCCGTCCGCGAAGTCTTGCGGTCTTGATATCACGAATGACTTCCTGGGGTGTCATGGAAAGTGCTTTCCGGAGCGCCTCGCCCGGGCGCAGCTCGCTGAAGACAATGGGGCCGGGCTTACGGATATTGTTCTTGACCATGGCCTTGACCAGCGGATGGTCATTATTGCCATCGCCGAACTCCCTGACGAGCTTCTGGGGATCCATGTGTGATCGCAGGTCTCGCACGATCTGCCTGGCCTTATCGCTGGACAGCTCGGTAACGACCACATCATTCACCATTGCGGCGGGCGCCTGGTCGCACATGCCGATGCAGGGTGTGTACTCGAGTGTGATCTTGCCATCGGGCGTCGTCTGGCCGAACCCGATACCAAGCTCGTCGCTGAAGGCTTTTGCGACCAGGCCAGCCCCTTTGAGCTGATCGATGATATCGTTGCAGACCCGGATGACGACCTGTCCCTTGGGGCGTGTGGACAGGAAGGTATAAAACGACACGGTGCTTTCAACCTCGACACGGTGAATGCGGCAAGCCTCTGCGATGACGGTCATAGCGTGGCCGTCGACGCAGCCTTCATGCTGTTGGACGGCCTGGACAATATCCATCAGTCTGTTCCGGTCGTTGCCGTGCGTTTCACATATGCTTCTGACGTTTGTTTCGTTCATAACGTTACCCTGGTACGACAATCTGAATAGAACCGCGATATTTTCGACAGGTAGCCCGGCGTCTGATCCGACCCTCATCGCGAATCTGAACGTCGTCGTGCCGGGCCTCGGCCGACGAAGCTGTGAATGTATTCACAGCTCAATCCTCTATCATAGTATGTTTGACACGGTGGAGTCAGGTTCTCAGGTCTAAATCTCATGATTTTTTACAAAAATTTTCCACCAGTCGTATCGGCTCGCCTGCGAGAATTTTTTCAATAAATATTGGGATTGCAATCAGATACAGGGCAATCAGTCATACAGATCATGATAGTGCCGGTCCAGCCAATCCAGCCACAATGTGAGACCCTCCGAGGTCTTGGCGCACAGCTCGATAAAGGCCGCCGCTGAATTCACATGCGACAGGTCATCGCGTACACGGCTGATCTGGAAACCGAGCAACTCCGCCAGATCGGTTTTATTAAGCAGTATGACATGAGCAGGCTGAAACAATGTGGGATATTTGGCGACCTTATCGTCCCCTTCCGGAACAGAGAGCATGGCCACGCGGCAATGTTCGCCGAGATCGTACCCAGCGGGGCAGACCATATTCCCGACGTTTTCGATGAACAGGAAGCTGATTTTTTGGAGGTCGAGCTGATCGATCGCTTCGCTGACCATGGTTGCTGAAAGGTGGCATCCGCCTTCCGTATTGATCTGGACGATCTGATCGGCGGCGGCGCCGAGTCGTTCGGCGTCTCGCGTGGTCTGGAGGTCACCGACAATCACGGCCGATCGCCGGCCGTGATCCTCGGCCAGAGCGGGGATCGTCCGCTCCAAGAGAGTCGTCTTACCGCTACCTGGCGCGCTTGTGATATTGAGTGCCAGCAGTTTGTACTGCCCCAGTCGCCTGCGGTTTTCCCTGGCAACGGCGTCATTCGCTTTGAGTACGCTGTGCAGAACATTGATTTCCATGATCGACTTCTCCGGGCTGTTCTATGGTCATCGAACTGATGACGATATCATTTCCTTGAATAAAATCCACATCCGCCTGGTTGCACCGGGGGCACTGGAAATCCTGAGGCCGGGGTGAAAAGTGGTGTCCGCAGCGTCTGCATTGGGCAAGAACCGCTTCGATTTGAAGTGTCATTACGGCGCCCTGAGCGGTGGAATTTTCGGCAATCGTCTCGAAAGCGATCTGCAGTGCCTCTGGCACAATGCAACGCATTTCCCCGGCGGTAACGGTAAACGCCTCGATACGCGTACCGCCGTGCTCGGCAGCAAGCTGTTCGAGTTGATCAAGCAGTGCAACGGCGATTGACATTTCATGCATGGCGTGAGTCTTCTTGAGTCATTGATTCAAATACGATAAAAGCGATGCAGGGGCAATCACAATCAGCAGATACGCGGCAGCAGTTCGCCGTGCGGTCGACTGACAATACGTCGCCCGCCGGCGTTGGTGATCATCTCGACGAGCGTCGGCTGGGACGCGGTGAACTTACCGACGACCGCGGCATCCCGGCCGTCCTGATGGCTTCTGAGTGCCGTTATCGCCTGGCGGGCCTGATCTGCCTTGACGACGATAACGCAAGCCCCTTCGTTGGGCACTTCGAGCGGATCGAGTCCGAGCATTTCGGCGGTATGTCGAGCAGTGCCCGAAAGCGGCACGGCGGATTCGTCCAGTTCAATACTGAGTCCGGTGGCCTCGATCAGATCGTTCATCACACCCGCGACGCCGCCGCGAGTGGGATCTCGCATGAACCTGACATCGCAGCCGGTATCGAGCAGATGCCGGATCATATGATTCAGCGGTCTGACATCACTGACAAGTTTCGTATCGAATGCGAGGTTCTGCCTCGCCGACATGATCGCCAGTCCGTGTTCCGCGAGCCTGCCGGTGACGATCACGGCGTCGCCCGGCCGGATGCGGGTACTATCGCGATTCACGTTATCTGTCATGAGACCGATCCCGGAGGTGGTGATCATGATCCCGCCATCCCCTCGGTTCTGAATGACCTTGGTATCGCCCGTGACGATACTGACGCCTGCTTCATCCGCGGCGTAACGAACGGATTCTGTAATACGCGAGAGGACCTCTATATCAAGTCCTTCTTCAAGAATCAGGGCGAGGCTCATTGCAATCGGGCGTGCGCCCATAACGGCGAGATCATTGACCGTACCGCAGACGGCGAGCCGGCCGATATCACCGCCCGGGAACTCGACGGGTTGAACGACGTGTGCATCAGTGGTGAAGCAGATTCGCGAGTCCGGCCGATCGAGTACGGCGCTGTCATCGAGCGGATCGAGCAGCGGATTGGCAAGCCTGGGCAGGACATGGTCCCTGAGCAGTTGCTGCATGAGCAGTCCCCCGCCGCCGTGCGCCATGACGACCTGTTGCTTTCTCTGCTTCGCGACGGTGATATTCATATTGTTACCTGCTCCGTATCCATCAGTTCGTGACGTCTGTACTTATACCACGCCGCGCAGGTCCCTTCACTGCTGACCATACAAGGTCCGACGGGGTTAACGGGCGTACAGGACCTGGCGAAAAGCGAACACTCTATGGGCTTCACCTTTCCCTGTATCACCAGGCCGCAGAGGCAACCCGGCGGCTTGACATCGGGCCCGAGTTCGACCTGGAAATGATCGAGTGCATCACAATGCCGGTATGGTGGGCGCAGTTCGAGCCCGCTGGCGGGAATACTACCCATCGCGCGCCAGAGCGTATCCGCCGGCTCGAACACTTCATCTATCAACTGCCTGGCAATCGGATTGCCTTGTTGAGATACGGCAACGGTATACACATTTTCAACGCGAGGCCGTCCATCATGAATCTGATCGAGCAGATGCACAATCGCGTCCAGCATATTGATTGGCTCGAAGCCGGCAACGACGCAGGGCTTCCGGTGTTTTGAAACAACCGGTTCATAGGCATCCGAGCCGATCACGACGCTGACATGTCCGGGACAGAGGAATCCGTCGATGGGGACTTCACCTTCGTGCAGGAGTGCCTGCATGGCCGGTATCACGAGCCGATGCCCTGCGAGAATTTTATAGTTGCTGATCTTCCGGCGCGTCGCTTCGATCACGGTAGCGGCGGTCGCAGGTGTTGTGGTTTCAAACCCGACAGCGAGAAAGACAATGGTCTGATCAGGATGCTCCACAGCGTACTGGAGCGCATCACGCGCCGAGTAGACGATTCGTATGCGATTGCCACCTGCCCGCATCTGTTCGAGACTACCCATGGAGCCGGGAACCCGCATCATATCGCCGTAGGTGCAGAGCGTGACCTCCGGCCGATTCGCCAGCTCACAGGCGGTATCGAGATAGCCCTGCGAGGTGACACAGACGGGGCAGCCCGGTCCGCTGATCAGTTCCAGTCCGAACGGCAGCAAGCTTTTGACGCCGCTGCGGAACAGGCTCACGGTGTGCGTGCCGCAGACTTCCATGATCTGAACCAGCGGCCTGTCGATCGCCTTGAAACGTGAATGGATCCTCTCGACGAGGGCGGCGGCTTGATGATGCAGATGTTGTGTCATGGTACTATTCGATTTCCAGAAGGGAACCGGTCGGCGAATTTCAACCTGTTAATGCGTCAATTCGGCGGTGGGGTCACCACCGAGAGCATCTTTGAGCATTTCCCAAGTCTCGATTGCCTCGTCCTCGTCGAGTATGGACAAAGCAAAACCGGCATGCACCAGAACCCAGTCGCCGGGCCGGGCGTCTGGTGTCATAGCCAGGGAAGTTTCAACGACCGACCCCTGCATATCGACTCTTGCGTTATGGCCCAGCAGCGGATCGTCCGACTCGTTGATCAGTTCGATGATTTTTCCGGGTACGGCAAGACACATCAGTGCGATTCCTCAAGTTGATTGATTGTAGCAGCGGCGACCACGGCCTGGCCGAGTGCGATCCCGCCGTCACCGGTCGGGACCAGGTGATGTACATAAACCTGCAGGCCTGACTGCGTGAGTAATCTCCAGAGCCGGGAGGTCAGCAACCGGTTGGCGAAACACCCACCGGATAATGTTATGCGTTCCAGACCGGTCCGGCCAGCGACGCGGCGCACGGTTTCGGCGATCATATCGGCGACGGCACAGTGAAATGCTCTCGCTAAAGCATTTCCAGTGTGAAGTTTATGCGCACGTTCCGCCAGTTGTGCAAGCAGCTGGCCGCCATGCATCCGGAAGACACCCTCCTCGGTTTCTGTCATGGCGGACTCCAAGACCGGCAGGTTCCGGTGACTGGCGCTGTTCGCGAGGGTTTCGAGCAGAATGGGCGATTCGGCTTCATAGCGATTGAATCGGCAGACACCGAGCACGAATGCGGCGGCGTCGAACAGCCGGCCGAGACTCGACGTCTTCACGATCGTATCTGCACCGTTATCGAGCTGTTGTCGGACGAGTTTCACGGCGTCAAGGTCGATGTTGTCGAACAACCGCGTCACGGTATCAGGCCACCGGCTACCGTAATACAGCTGCATCAACCCGGCGGCCGGCCGCCAGGTGTCTTTGGCAGCGGCGTCACCGCCCGGCAATGCGAATGGCACGAGATGACCGGCACGATGATATGTATGTTCATTACAGACCAGCACCTCACAGCCCCAGATGGTATCGTCGTCTCCGTAACCGGTACCGTCGCACGCCACGCCGATCACATTGCCGGTCAACCCGTTCTCGGCCATGCAACTGACGACATGAGCGTGGTGATGCTGAACGGCAGCCATCGTCAGATCGAGCGACCGGGCATATTGCGTGGAGCGATACGCCGGGTGCAAATCATAAGCCACGCATTGTGGGCTGAAATCAAGCAGGTTCTTCAGATATGCGATACTACCGATGAAATGGCGGTAAGCGGCGGGATTGTCAAGGTCGCCGATATGCTCGCTGAGCACTGCCTGATCTTCACGAAGCAGGCAGATGGTCGACTTCAATTCGCCCCCGAGTGCAATCACGGCCTGCCTGGCGTGGAAGGGGATGCGTACCGGTTCGGGAACGTATCCTCTCGCGCGCCGGATGGGCAGTATGTAATCATGCCGGTTACAAGGCTCAGCGGTTTCTTCATATGCATCGAGCGATATGGCCATGACAACGGAGTCGTCGATCCGCCGGTGGATATCACGATTGTGCATGAGTATGGCATCCGCGATGTAACCGAGTCGCTCGATGGCCTCATCGTTCCGGGCGCAAAGCGGCTCGGCGGACGGATTTCCCGAGGTCATGACAAGCGGGACATCGCCGAGTTCCTGAAACAGGAGCGTATGCAAAGGGGTATAAGGCAGCATGAGGCCGAGTGAATCGGAATCCGGTGCGACATACCGGCTGATACCGTCCAGATGGCGGCGGGGCGCCAGTACGATCGGCCGCTGACGTGAAAGCAGAATGGCAATGATCATTTCATCGAGACGGGCGTATCGCGAGGCGGACTTGATGGAGCCGAGCATCACGGCGAGTGGTTTGGCCTCGCGTCCTTTCCGCTTTCGAAGTGTCATGACCGCCTGGTCGTGATCGGCGCGGCAGGCGAGATGGAACCCGCCGAGCCCCTTGACAGCAATGATCCTGCCCTCTTCGAGCCATCGGGCCGACTGAACGACGGCATCATATCTCTCGGCAATGTGTCTGCCCTCTGAATCGACGAGCCAGATGTTCGGGCCGCAGGTATAACAGGCGTTGGGCTGGGCGTGGAACCGGCGATCGGCGGGATTGTCATATTCCCGCCGGCACTCGGAGCACATGAGAAAGGCTTTCATGGTGGTATGACAACGATCGTAGGGTACGGCCTCAACGATGGAATATCGCGGGCCGCAGTTGGTGCAGTTGATAAACGGGTAACGGTACCGACGATCCGAAGGATTATTCAGTTCAGCGAGGCAATCGTGGCAGGTCGCCAGGTCGGGAGCTATTTCAGCGCGGCAATCACCTGTCAGTGCGGTGTGATGAATTTCAAATGATGATTCCGCCTGAACGGCGATTTCACGCCGGTCGATCGCGGTAATGGCCGCGACGGACGGTAATTGGTTTTGAAGATGCTCGATGAACTGTTCAAGAGCGGTGTGCGGGCCCTGCAATTCAATGAAAGCGCCTGCGGGATTGTTACCCACGAATCCAGTCAGCCCGGCCTGAGAGGCAAGACGATAGACAAACGGCCGGAACCCGACACCCTGAACACGGCCATGTACTTCAAGGTGCATTCGCCTGGTATCGCCGTTATGTTGAGTAAGATCGGTCACGCGTTCATCCGATTGGAATCACTGGCAAACCCGCCGCAGCCGGTGGTATCTGAAACTGAATTATAGGCATATCATCTCCGGCGGCGTGCCATATAGCCGGCACGTTCGAGTGAGATGGACATATCGTTGTACTCGATGTAAATCTGTGCGGGCAGCTCGATCCGTACAGGGGCGAAATTCATGATCGACCGTATGCCGGCGTCGACCATCCGTTCGGCGACGTTTTGGGCGGCTTCAGCGGGAACGGTAATGATACCGACGTCGACGTGCTGGTTTCGGACAATGCTGGAGATCGCATCCAGATCATAACACGGCTTACCGCTGACGGATTGGCCGATTTTCCTTGGGTCGGTATCGAAAGCGGCGACGATACGAAAAGCGGACTGGCTTTCCATGGCGGCGAAAAACGCAATCAACGCCCGGCCGAGGTTGCCGGCGCCGGCAAGTATCACCGCCTGGCCGCCGGGTGCGTCGAGCAGATGATCGATCCGGTCAATGAGCGGCTCCACCTGGTATCCCCGTGCGGGATGACCTGCCTGGCCGATGACCATCATGTCACGACGGACCTGTGCGGGTGTGACCTGGACTTTTTCAGCCAGTTGATGGGAGTAGACATACCGAGCACCCTCACGGCGCATTTGGCGAAGCAGTCGACGGTAGTTGCCGAACCGGACAATCGCGTTATCTGACACATTTCCGCTCATGTCATACTGTCCTGCTGCAAAGCGGCATTGTACTGAAACGAACGCATATTCGCCGGGATAAATACCCATCCCCTCACTGTGATGACGATCTGATGTTTTCTGTCAGGGCATCGAAAAAGCAGGAAATCAAGCCGGGCAAACGCAGCTTACTGTTTGCGGTATTAAAAAAACGTCGGCTTCGGGTAGGGAGCCCTGAGCCGACGCGGAATGAAGAAGAAAACGGTTCGTACGGGATCACCGTCTGAAAGCGCCTGGAATATCAGCCGGCGATCCTGATAGTATTCATCATCATCGAAATATTGATTCTTCCAGCTTCAATGTTTCTCTCCTGGCTTTATTGTACAACAACCCGTCCTGATTCCATCATTATTTTTCTGTTGCCGTTGTTTCAGGAATTAACATAACCGCTAACAACATTGGATGCCACACTATTTTCCATCTTCAATTTACGCTTTTGCGTCACTGAATAAACACAATGCTAACACTACAGCGCTATCAAGGTCCCCTGGTGCGCTTCAGTCGTGACCTGA
>CAYRND010000114.1:0-13220 GCA_964425365.1 uncultured Phycisphaeraceae bacterium | reverse complement strand
CCCGACACAAAACGTCTGGCCCAAATGTACCGCTCGCCCCGAAACCGCCACTTTTATCAACAAACGATCACCGCCCCTCCCCGGCGGTGGTCTATCGGCCCGGATGTACCTCACTGATGATGGTATCCATATACCTCATGATGAGAGTCATAGCGCCCGGTGCCATGGGCAAGCCCCAAGCTTGCCCGTGCTGACCACCGAAAAGAGAGCATCACCTCCAACCTTGAACTCCCCACTGTTTTACTGTTCTCTTCCTCAAGCCCCGAGCCTCAAGCCCCAAGCCGCTTCACGCCCCCACACCCACCCACTCCCCTCCCCGCGCATCTATGGGGCACCACTTAAATGCCTGCAAAACAAGGCCCTACAGCAATTTCACGCGCGCATCTATGAGCATCTATGACTCTGACAAGTACTTACGCGCCCCAGAGCGAGAGCAGACGAGCATAAAATCCTGTGATCAGTAGACAATGACCAACCCCGCAAGCCGCTTATCCTGGTACCACCGCCTAACCGAAATCTAATCCCATCCAATCAATCCCACTGCACCTTTCCAATTCGCACTTCCTCTATACTGTCTCCATGACCGACATCCGTTTAGACAACCCCTACACACTCGAATCCGGCTCACACTGCGGCGACGACGCGGTATCCGGCAAGTGGCTACGCGGCAACCTGCACGCACATACCACACGCAGCGACGGTATGCACGAACCCCGGCAACTTATCGAGGCCTACGCCGAGCTCGGCTACGACTTCCTCGCTGTCACCGATCACGACGACGTTACCTCAATCAACGAACTCGATTGCCGCGGCCTCATTCTCATCACCGGCAACGAAATCACTTCCAACGGGCCGCATATCTGTCATATCAACACCACGAAAACCATCGGCCCGCACTGGCAACGCCAGCGTGTACTCGACCGTATCATCCGCGAAGAGCCGAACAGCTTTGCCATCATGAACCACCCGAACTGGACACATAACTACGACCATTGTCCCGCTTCACTTCTTCTGCTGCTCCAAGGCTACACCGGCATCGAGGTCTTCAACGGCCTGACCAACGAGGAGCAGGGTAGCGGCTACGCAGCCGACAAGTGGGATATGGTCCTCGCCACCGGCCGACGCGTCTGGGCTTTCGCCAACGACGATACCCACCACTTCGAAGACCCCGGCCGGGCATGGAATATGGTCTGGGCACACGAAAAATCACTGCCCGCTATTATCAACGCCCTCAAAGCCGGGCGGTTCTACGCATCCTCGGGCGTTATCATCAAAGCCATCCGGACCACCGGCACACAAATCCATATCCAGACCGAAAACGCCGCTCGCATCGTCGCTTATACCGCAGGCAGCCGGCGAATCAGAACCGCCGACCAGGCCGATATGACACTTGATGTCGATTCCGATATCCCCTTCATCCGATTCGAATGCTGGGGCCACGGCGAACAATTCGCATGGTCCCAACCCATCTTCGTCTTAACAACCTGATAACTCACTGCTCGACATAATTGATATCCCTGCCCAAATGGCAAACAACCACGCAACACGACATAACCTTGAACGGTGACCCTCGAACAATCACTACAACGGTTCCATCACCATCTCCAACTCTCCCTGCACCATTCCCGAAAACACGCACTTGCCTCGCCACGTGTTGTGTTCTTCCGGCAGAAGGTCCAGCGGCTGAGTGATGTCCACCAGTGGGACATCCGCAAGCTTCTCGTTATTGAAGTTCTTCAACTCGATGACCTGGCCGATGCGGATCGCGTACTTGTCATCCGCTACGGTAATCGTAAATGTATGACCCGATACGTACAGGTTCGTGCCGTCCGCGATCAGGTCGATAACACCCAGCGGCACCTTCACCTCGGCAGTATCACTACCCGTAGCGGATGGACTGCCCGGCTCAGCCGGACCCGACGCCACCTCGCCGCGTAATACGACTGTCAGCATATACGTGCCCGCTGCCGATGACAGCGACGCTGTCCGAAGCTCACGACGGATTTCAGACCACGTCTGCTTGATCATACTCCTGCTGCTGACTGCCGGCTCGCTGCGATCGAACCGCTTGATCAGTTCAGACGCCCGGCCGCTGTCGCCGCCTTCCTTCGTAATCAGAACCGCTAACGCTCCCGTTGCCGCCTGATTGTCCTTATCTGCCAGCAAACCAAGCAGTCGAGATTCATCACTGCCGAATGACTCGGCCCAGTCATTCGGACCGGGGATGGCGCCCGAGGAGACACGATCAGCGAACCACCGTACCGTTTCCGTTTGTGTACCCGATTCCGACAGCAACCCCGCGGCGGCAGGTGGGGGCATGTACAGGCTGCTGTAGACCCGGCCGGCGAATGTATATCGATGCTCACCGGTTAACGACTCGACGGCCGGTGAAAGCTCACGCCCGGATCCGATCAACAGTCGACATGCACGATCACCGTGATAAGTACCATACTTGATCGCGATATCAACCATCGCCGACGTGGCATCCAACGAATCCGGATGATTGTCAAGAAACGAAATGACCTGCGGCGGCAGATCGCCCTGGCTGTATGCCGCCTCCAGAATCACGTGGAATATATTCTGCGTCTGATCCTCCGTCGACTGCATCGTCTGCCTGCTGAATGTCAGCGACGGCGTACCCGTAGACACCTGGAACCGCGGCAATACCTGCCAGGCAAGTGGCCGGATGCGATCATCCGACGAGGTCAGTAATTCCACCAGATGGTGATCCGCAGAATCCAATGGTATTTTGCCACGCGAGATCGAAGACACCAGGTGATTCAAGCCGCCGTCTGAAGTCGCAGATGACCTCCACCCTTGATCTACATCATCAGCAGAATCATGGTTCGTGATACCTTCCGATTCCGCCGACGGTGCAGTGACCCGGCTCATCATCCAGTTCGCCAGCGGCTTGATGATCTGCGGACCCGACTGACCTTCATCAATCATCCGTAACGTCCGGATTACCGTCTCTGAATCCGATGACCCGAGCAATTTCTCATTCAACCAGCGGGCGGCCAGCGGCTGATCGGCCGAGCTGGCAATGATGTATCGCAATACCTGACCCTGACGATCGGCAGGCAATGTATCGAAATTGATACTCACCGCGACCAGTTCCAGCGCCTCCGGCTTGTCGCTGATACCCAGCAGTAACTGCTCGATGATCCGGCCGGCATCAGGACCCGAGACGTTCGCCAGTTCACGATTCGCCGTTGTAATCATTTCACCCAATACCGCAGGAGACAACAGTTCACTGTGAAACAGACTGCGAAGCCACATCAACCGCAACCGGCCGGTCAGATCATCCTTGCACCGCTCGAGCAGCTTCGCCGAGACCTTCGTCGGCGGTATCACTCCCGCCGCCGCGGCGACAATGCGATTACGCGTTTCCTCATCTCCAGAATCCACAAGCTCCAGGTACACTTGTTCAAGTTGGTCGCCGGGTTTCGATATGGATAACCGATCGCCTGATGTCAGCACCTGCGACAGCAGGCGCCAGGAATAGGGATGCTCGTCATCCAGAAGCACCGAGACCTTCTCGATCTTTGCCACGTCGTCGTCAGTCAGACCCGACCCGCCTCCATAAAACCCGCTTCTTCCTGTTTGCCCCTTCAACTCGCCCAACAACTCAAGCAGTTCGATATCAATCGACCAGGGTAGCGGCGACTCGCCGGTCAGTTCGATCTCATCGTTCGAGTCGCTCATTTCAAATACCGCCCACAACCGGCCGGGTAACGATGATTCGAACACATCCGGCAGATCGCGGATTTCGTCCCGCAGATGACGATACGCTTCCATCGCGTCACGATACTTGTCATGCGATTCCTGCTGTCGCTCACGAAATTCACGATTACTCTCGGTCGTTCGCTTCGTCAGACGCTCCGGACGCTCGGGTACATCTTCCTGAAGCCGATCCGGACGAAGCTTCAACAGGTACAGATCATCTCCGCTTTTCAAGTCGAAGCCCGGGATCGCACGCTCCAGCGGCCAGCGGATCACACCCGACGGCAGAACCACCACGTCACGCGAGACACGCGGTATCACTACCGTTTCATCACGCGTTTCGCTGAAAACGCTATCGACCGGCTCCGATTCTTCCGATGCAATGCGCCAGCAGACGAACCGCCCGCCTCGCAGATCCAGCGGCGGTGTTCCCAACTCCGATGGCTGATCCAGCGGCGTCACAACCACCGGCAACTGTATCAAACGCCTGCCAGGACGCGACGAAAGATCCCAGATGCCGTCATCAATACGATCCGACGACGCCACATCCGTCTCCAGCAGCGACCCGAGGTCAAGCTCGACTTCCGGCTCTGGCTTACGCTTCGGCGGCAGTAGCGACAACTGCGATATCCCCACATCGCACACCGACAATACAACCAACATGAACCACATGAACATCCCACCCGACATGACACCCGATCCCGCTGACTGCTCGTTCCTTAATGACGACATATTACCCCGCTGAAAATGGGTCCGTTGAAAACCCCTTCCATTTTGACTGCTAGAACTATGGATACAATACCTGTTAGTTATTTTAACGAGTCCACTATCATTTGCACATCTCACCTTACCTTACCCATCCTCCTTGTGCTTATTTTCATAGCATTCATATCCACTATGCACAATTATTCATCACTCACTCGCCAGGAGAGACGATGTTGATATCAGGCCCGCTGAAAAACCTTGAACAACATCTCGGCCCTAACTTCTTTATTTGACAGTAATTCCTGATGTCAGCGCCAAGGCGATGATTTATTGTGCGTCCAATTTTCAGCCATCAGGCATGAATGTTGCAATTGTCTATTCCGTAAGCGTGAAATCAATCAGTTCAACGAAAGGAGCAAACTTGAATACGCGGACAGGACAATCGTTAATAAAGCAGGCCTCCCTCGCGGCGTAGCGAGGGGCGATAAGCGGGTGCCCTTCGAAGGCACCCGCTTAATTTCCCGAAACCCAGCCCAGTCATGAACGACCTCAAGACCGGCCGACGTGGCCGAGTCAGACATGTTCGTACGTACTTGCGGAGATATTCAGCAATGAAAACAACCACTTCCGCCCTGATCTTACTTGTGATTCCCGCGGCTTACCTGCTACTGCCTCTCAGCGCAGTGCAGGCCGCCGAGACCAGCATGATCCCCGAAGTGCCAGAAGGGGCGTCGTACACTTACACACTCAGTGACGACGGCCAGCCTGTTCTCAACGTCGGCGACCGGTTCACCATCGACAACCTGTGGGTCATGATCGCAGGCTGCCTCGTGTTCATCATGCACCTCGGTTTCGCCATGGTCGAGTCCGGCCTGACCCGGGCGAAAAATACCGTCAATATCCTTTTCAAAAACTCCATGATCGTCTGCATCGGCATACTCATGTACGGCCTGGTCGGCTTCCAGCTCATGTACCCGGGCGTCGAAGGCGGTATCATCGGCTGGGCAGGCGGCGGCATGTTCCTGGCAAACGGGACCAACATCCTCAACGACGCTTCACTCATGACAGCTGAAGGCTACGGCCTGGACATGACCACCTACACGGACTTCTTCTTCCAGGCTATGTTCGCCGCCACCTGTTGCACAATCGTCTCAGGTGCCGTCGCAGGGCGCGTCAAGCTGCTGCCGTTCCTTATCTTCGCCACACTGTTCGTCGGGATCAGCTATAACATCACCGGCTACTGGAAATGGGGCGGCGGCTGGCTGGCCACGCTCGATACGCCATTCGCCGATTTCGCCGGCTCGACACTGGTTCATTCCGTCGGCGGCTGGGCGGCACTCATCGGCGCGCTCATGCTCGGACCCAGGCTCGGTAAATACGCCAGAGACGGTTCGGTCCAGCCGATCCCAGGACACAGTATGCCGCTGGTGACTATCGGCGTTCTCCTGCTCTGGTTCGGCTGGTTCGGATTCAACGGTGGCTCGGTGCTCAGTGCCGACCCCGGCCTGGTCTCACTCGTACTGGTTACGACCACTCTCGCCGCCGCCGCCGGCGGCGTGGCAGCGACCGCCATGAGCTGGTCACTCGGCGGCAAGCCCGACCTGACCATGTCACTCAACGGGATACTCGCAGGACTCGTCGGAATCACCGCCGGTGCCGATCAAATGAGCGGACTCGATGCCGTTCTCATCGGCATCATTGCAGGAGTTCTTGTCTATATCAGCGTACTCTTCTTCGACCGGCTGAAAATCGACGACCCCGTCGGTGCGATCAGCGTACACCTGGTCTGCGGCATATTCGGTACACTCGCCGTCGGTCTGTTCGGAGCAAGCCGCGGCCTGGCACAGTTCAGCTCGCAGGTCATCGGCGTTGTCGCCATCGGCCTGTTCACCGTCGTCTTCGCCGCCGTCGTCTTCGGCGCCCTCAAGGCGACCATGGGCATCCGCGTCAGTGAAGAAGAAGAAATCGAGGGCCTGGACCTCGGCGAACACGAAATGTCCGCTTACCCCGATTTCCAGAGAACATACATCAAGAGCTACCACGCTCGTGAAATCTGAGGACCTGACTTCCATGACCATTCACAGGCCCGGCCAAGCGAATTATTCCGCCGGATACCTGAAGGAGACTTAACCATGCATATGATCGAAGCAGTCATCAAGCCATCCGCCGTCGATAAGGTCAAAGCCGGGCTAGCAGGACTCGGCATCCTCGGCTGCACCGCATTGGAATGCAAAGGCTTCGGCAAGCAGAAAGGACACACCGAACGCTACCGCGGCGGACGAATGGACGTCGGGTTCGTCCCCAAAGTCCTGCTCAAAATCGCCGTCAAAAGCGACGATCTGGCCAATGCACTCGACACTATCAAGGCCGCCGCAGGTACAGGCAAAGTCGGCGACGGTAAGGTCTTCGTCTACAAACTCGACAAGGTCCTTCGTATCCGCACCGGCGAAACCGACGACGACGCACTTTAGCTTTTCCGCCTGACCCACTGCCTGACAGGCCGCCATGCCAGTGGTCTGATACAAGTTACGTTTTTAAATTAAATCTTTCCGGCTGGTACGGGCAGTCCCGAGCAATGGGATTGCCCGTGTCTGACTATGAACTGATGCAAGCACAACCACAATTTTCATAAGCTTTCCACACGCTGCCCCGATCTTATCCTACCCTGTTACAGACGGGATGGTACGACTGGGGAAGGTGTTTGATCGAGTTCTGAAACTGTGGGATCAAATACACACTTCATTTTTTGAAGCATTCAGAAAGGCAAACTTTGCATGATATCCTGCGCCTCGGCACATCGGCCGGCGACGCACGTGTGAAAGGCCGTGTTCGAAAAAACTGCCGACGATGGTCAGGGAGCAGGGGCGGCAGCAGTCATTACATAGAAGGTATAACCGTAGTACCGGCTGTATTGTCGGAACAGATCGATCTCGGCCCGCGTTTCAGCGATAACCGCCTGCATGACCGGCGTGGGGTTGGATATCTCGGATATACGCTTGAGCAGCGGATCGTAATAGTGATCCCACCATGCTTGAGAGGGCAGGCGGTGTGTGCTGATGACGTCGAAGCCTGACGCCTTCGCACGGGCGATGTTCTCGGCTTCGCCGGCAATGGCGGGATACACCGACTCCCAGTACCGGCGGAGTGCATCCGGAATATCGCTGGTGAACCAACTGATCTCGCTGATCACCGCCACGCCGGTTGGTGTCGATAGCGGCCGCCACTTATTCAGGGCACCTGCGAAGGTCAGGTTATACGCCGCACCTTCCGACCAGATCAGATCGACGCTCCCGGACGCCAGCGGCAGTTCGCCGAAGTCGCACGCAAGCGGATGAATCAAACCTTCCAGTCCGCGAGCGTGAGCATACGCCATCATCTGATCCAAAAACCGTTGCGAAAGATCGACCGCTGTCACCGGCTGGCCGAAACACTCGGCCAGCAACAACGCTCCCGCGCCCGATCCGCAGCCCAGGTCAACAATACGCGGCTTCGGGGGCAGCGGCGGCAACGCGGAAAGGATCCGGCGAGAAAACGACACATCGCCGGGACCCTCACGGCCTATACCTTGGTGCAGATCGATCAGTGATTCAATGTATTCGTCCATTTACTCTAAAAAAGCAAAAGCCTCAGGTATTAAGGTCGGCGTTCTTGATCCAGGATGACA
This sequence comes from uncultured Phycisphaeraceae bacterium, assembly GCA_964425365.1. Classification (GTDB taxonomy): domain Bacteria; phylum Planctomycetota; class Phycisphaerae; order Phycisphaerales; family Phycisphaeraceae; genus CAYRND01. The sequence continues at coordinate 5,128 of CAYRND010000114.1, read as the reverse complement.
TTAAACAGCAGTTGGCAATATTCAAACATTAGAAACCCCCGGCATCAGAGGTTTTAATTACGAGGGAAGATATAGGGGCGCATCCCAACTGGCAACTAAGGCCGGTATCGAGACCCTGGACTCGCAATCGAACCCCGATCCCGACCCTGATACAGCATCTACATGGCCACCGCTACCTGCCTCATTGTGTGAGTCGGAGCATGCCAATTAACCCTTTTTGACACATTATCTGAAATAATCGCCAATTTTACGCAAGAAGTTTTCCGATTTGCGCAATTCCGGTGTATAATATCACTTGGAGACATTTCGTGGCCGATCCAATGAAAACCATCATGGTTCTCACGCCCATCGCCGTGGGGTACTTCTCAAGAGTCCTGGAGGGTGTCGGGGCGTATGCACTTCAGGTCAAGCCGTGGATATTCGAGTTCGAGACCCATTTCGACGCCGCACTGCCCACTCTACAGGAATCACGTCACGACGGTATGATCGTCGATCTGACACTGCTCGAATGGCTTCAGCCCCTGCTCGATTTGAACGTCCCGTTCGTCACCATTGCGCCGCGGAAGGATATCAACCTGCCACGCGTCGGCGTTGATGAATACGCCATCGGGAGAATGGCGGCGGAATACTTCCTCGATCGCGGATTCGAACAGTTCAGCTTCTGCGGCTATGAACAAGAACCGTTCTCGGAAGAACGCAGACGTGGCTACTGCCAGACCGTCGAACAGGCCGGCTACGAAGTCGAAGTACTCTATACCCCGTATTCATTTACCGTTGTCGGACATGTGCAGGAGAGTATTATCGACTGGTTGCAGCGGCGGCCGGCGCCGACGGCATTGTTCGTCTGTCATGACCGTCTGGGCCTGCGGATCAACCAGATCTGCCGGCGGATTCAGCTTAAAGTGCCCGATCACATCGCCATCCTCGGCGTGGACAACTCACACCTGGACTGCGAGTTTACCCATCCGCCGCTGTCGAGTATCGATACCGGCCCCGAGCGAGTAGGCTACGAAGCCGCCGCCTTGCTCGAACGAATGATGGCTGGTGAACCGCCGCCGAACCAGCCGATTCTCCTGTCACCGGTCGAAGTCGTCACACGCCAGTCCACCGATGTACTCGCCGTGAGCAACCCCGAGCTGGCCGCGGCGATCCGGTTCATCCGAGATAATGCCAACCAGCCGATCGACGTCTCGGATATACTCGAGCAGATTCCCATTTCACGCCGGACACTCGAGATGGAATGCCGGCGTGTGCTCGGTAGAAGTCCGTTCGAAGAGATACGCAGGTCACACGTCGAACGTGCCCGGCAACTGCTGGTCCGAACCGATCTGCAGATGCCGGAAGTCGCTCGACGAAGCGGTCTGGTTCATGCCTCCAAATTGTCAAGTGTCTTCCGACGTGAAGTCGGCCTCACGCCGACCGAATACCGCCGGAGATACCGGCTCCAGGCCGAGCAGCCGGAATAATCTGTAGAATGGGGGCCATGACTGATCAGAACCGCGACAGCCGTCAGAAAACACTCCACCTCGGCCACTCACCCGACCCCGACGACGCCTTCATGTGGTATCCGCTGAGCTGTGAATCCGTGGCACTCGATACCGGCGGGTACCGATTCATCACGGTCATGAAGGATATCCAGTCACTGAATGAACTGAGCGAACGGGGCGAGCTCGAAATCACCGCCATGTCGTTCCATCAGTATCCCTACGTCGCCGATCGCTACATCCTGACCAGTTGCGGCGCATCGATGGGCGACGGCTACGGCCCGGTCGTTGTCACCCGAAAGCCGATGGAAATCGAATCACTCAAAGGGACATCACTCGCGATCCCCGGCGAGCGGACCAGTGCGTGGCTGGCGTGCAAACTGCTCCTGGCGGAACACGGCCTGTCGCAAGATGACCTCGCGTGGCGGACGGTGCCGTTCGACCAGATCATCCCGAGGGTGGCGAAAGGCGAATACGACGCCGGGCTTATCATCCACGAAGGCCAACTCACATTCCATCGTTACGATCTGACATCGATCGTAGACCTCGGCAAATGGTGGAAGAAACGATTCCGACTGCCGCTGCCGCTCGGCGCCAACGCGCTCAGACGCGATCTGATCGACGAAGGCAAAGCGATCTGTTCGATCCTCATGGAATCGGTTAACCAGGCACTGGCGAATCACGAACAGGCCATTGACTATGCAACACGATTCGCTCGCGATATGGGCCACGAACTCGCCGGCCGGTTCGTCGGTATGTACGTCAACCGGTGGACGATCAACTTCGGGGTCGATGGTCAACTGGCTATCGAGCGGTTCATTCAGGAAGGAATCGACGCTGGTTTCGTCCCTGACTGCGGCCGGATCGATGTGGTTACGCCGGGTGAGTTGATGTGAACAGATCGTTCATCCATATTGATGAACTTATCTGCACTCTTATAAATAGAGAGAAATGGGGAATGGCAAGTTGATTAGTTGCATTTATGTGTGAATTGGAAGCCGGCGAGCAGGTAGCCGATGACGCCGCCGGTCGCTGCGGCGACGATATCGACTATCGAGCTGATCCGGTCAGGCAGCCAGTACTGGCCGAGTTCGCAGAACATACTGAGCAGAACGGCGTCCAGGGCGACCAGCAGGACCGTCATGGGAATTCGCCGGCCGAAGAACCGTCGGACCAGTTCGGTTTCAACAACACCCAGCGGAATGAAGAGGATAATCTGTAATATCACGGCGAGCGGTCCGGCGTGCTCGCGGCTGAAGAGTTCGCCGCCGGCGGAGCCTTGAAAGTGCCACGGATACAACTGGATTACGACGATCAATACGATCAGGATCACCGCCGCCCACATGAGTGGCACGAACCCCTGCGGGCCGGGCGGCGGTTCGTCAGGTATGCGGTGATTCGGTTCGCGGTGATCTGTCACAGGCAGACACTGTAACGGATTCGGCCGATGCGATGAAATCCGGCTATGAACGATTCCGGATTGGATAATTGACTGGCGAGGTTCTACCATGGCCGGTGACCATGATCGCGAGATGGCTGAGATTGTCGACTTTCCCTTTTTTTTACGCACTGGCGAGCCTTCACCCGCGTCGCCAGCCGTGGATCACGCGTCAGAGTTACACCCATGAGCTGCTGGCGGCGTTCACCTTGCCCGTTGCACTGTCGATGGTGGAAGGCGGTGTGGTGGGTGTACTGGCGAGAAAGGCGTTCGATGCGCCGGGGATGCTCTTCGCCGCGATCATGGCGGCGCCACTCATTGCGAATCTGACGAGTTTCATCTGGGCGAAACTTGCGCAGGGCAGGCGTAAGGTGCGGTTCATCGTCGGCATACTCGTTGCCTGGCTGATCTGCGTGGCTTCCATCGCAACGCTGCCGCTGAGCCCGGCCGGGTCGTGGCTGCTCGTGGTACTGGTGATTATCTCCCGCTGCATGATATCAGGCGTGATCACACTGCGGAGCACGGTCTGGCGACTGAATTATCCCCGCCGGGTACGAGCACAGGTCACCGGCAAGCTGGCACTGCTCAACAGTCTGATCATCGCAATCGCTCCGTTGGCGGGTTATTACTGCCTCGATCTGAACGTGAATGCATTCCGCTGGCTGTACCCGTCGAGTTGTCTCTTTGCGATGATCGGTGTGTTCGCCTTTTCACGTGTCCGGCTTCGCGGTGAGCGTGACCTGCTGCGTTACGAGCGTATGCCGCTCTCGCGTCCGACGCCCCACGGCGAAGCGAACCCGATTTACGAATACGACCCCCGGCAGAAGGCCGGCGGGGGCATACAGTTCTTCAGTGTTCTGAAGCGTGATGACCGGTTCAGGTGGTACATGATCTGCCAGTTCATCGCGGGCATGTCAATGATGATGGGTGAGACGGCTGTGATCTATAAGATCACCGAGCTGACCCGGTCGATCCGGTACGAATATTTCCTCAGCATTTTCCTGTCGACAGCCTTGCCGTTGCTATTGGCGACGCTGGTCATGCCGATTTGGGCAAAGCATCTTGACCGCGTTCATATCAGCCGGTTCCGTGTCCGACAAGGTTGGTTCTGGATGGCGGCTCAAGGTTGCAACTGGTTCGGTGCCATGACGGGTTCGCTGGCGGTGATTGCGTTAGCGAGGTCGATCATCGGCATCGTCCGCGGGGGCGGTATGCTCGCCTGGCAGCTCGGCCATAACGACTTCGCCGACCGGCGAATGGTCGCGGTCTACATGGGCATCCACGTCACACTCACAGGTGTGCGCGGCTCGATCGCCCCGTTTCTCGGTATTATTCTACTCACCGGCTGGTCGGATCGCCGACTGCCGCTGATCGGGGCGACACTGCCCGGCTTTGAAGGGATCGGCCATCATGTATTTCTGGTGACGACCGCACTGGCGGCTATTGCAACGATCGGTTTCGCCATGTCGTACCGATCGGTCAAAAACCAGACGTAAGTGACCATCACACGCCGACGGCTTCGACGGCCGGTAGTGTCATATTCCTGCCGTACTCACCCGGCTCGAACAGATGGACTTTGGTCATATCGAGATACATTTTGACTTCCGATCCGTCCTCGATGGGAGCGGCCTTGATTCTGGCGACGAGTCGGGCGCCGGTCTTGCTCGACAGATAAACGTCTATGGTATTTCCCAGCGGTTCGGTAACATCGACGTGAAACGGTGCAGCCTGGTCTTCGCAGTCGGCGCCGGTGACCGGCTGAAGGAACATCGCTTCCGGCCGAATACCCAGCGTGACCCTGCCCCCGACTTTCCCCGCAGCGCATTCAGCCTGCTTCGGCGACAGTCGAATATGTACGCCCTCGCCTTCGAACCACGTGGCGCCGCCCTGATTTTTCAGGGTGCCTGATACGAAGTTCATCGGCGGCGTGCCGAGGAAACCCGCCACGAACCGGTTTACAGGATAGTTGTAGACATTCAGCGGGGTGTCGACCTGCTGGATGTAACCCTCGGCCATGACAACAACACGGTCGCCGAGTGTCATGGCCTCTTCCTGGTCGTGCGTGACGTAGATCGTCGTTGTATTCAATCGCTTATGCAGTCGTTTGAGTTCGGCACGCGTCTCGACGCGGAGTTTGGCGTCGAGATTCGACAGCGGCTCGTCGAAGAGGAAGCACGCCGGCTGGCGGACAATCGCCCGGCCGACC
>CAYRND010000113.1:0-13231 GCA_964425365.1 uncultured Phycisphaeraceae bacterium | reverse complement strand
GATTGGTCGTTTGCCATTGTGCTTCACAATGGCAAACACAAACAAAATAATCCAGTAAATCCTCACCAATCAGTCGATCCGCTCCCCCCGACCCCCCCAACCCCACCGATACCCCCGTACCCGACAACGATGACTGGCTGTCTCGAATCATGTCTGACATTCCACATATCTCCTATGACGATCCTTTCGCTGGTAAAAAACAAAACCAGCACGCTTACCAGGTCGGCACGCCACAAAACAAACGTGCCTCCGTAATAAGGCGCCTTCGGCCCGATTTGTGCGCATAAATCGAAACGCCGATAGAACCGGATTCCTGTAAGGTGAGCATTAGCATGTAGAAAAAATTTTTTAAAAAATATAAAGATCGTTCGATGTCCGTTTCTATTTGTGCGCACAATTTTGCTTAATCAGAGTTGTTTTTTGTGACGATTGATGATTTAATAAGCACTATATGAGCCGCGTTGAACAAGAAATAGACATTCTGGAACGTATCAGTCAAATTCTCAGCAGTGGACTCGAGCTGCAACAGGTCTTCCACGCCGCTATGAATGTCCTCATCGAACAGCTCGATATCCTCAGAGCTACACTCGTTTTATGGGATCGATCCACCGACCAGCTACAGATATTCGCCTCCGTCGGCCTCAGCTCGTCACAGGAACAACGCGGCAGATACGCCATCGGCGAAGGCGTCACCGGACAGGTCATGGCTTCCGGTAAAGCCGCCGTTATCCCGGATGTCACCAAGTCGAACGAATTCCTCAACCGCACCGGGAGCAGAGAACTCGAACTCGCAGGCGGTAAACCCATCGCCTTCTTCTGTATGCCCGTATTCGACGGCCAGTCATGCGCAGGGACCGTCAACGTCGACCGGTTCTACGAAAATGAAGCACAACTGCAGGCCGACGCTAGAATCATCAAAATCATCGCAGGAATGTTCTCCCAGACCATCCGAATTCACCAGCTCGTTCAACTCGAAAAAGATAAATGGCTCGCCGAACGACAGCAGCTCAGAGATAACCTCAACAGCAAATACAAATTCGATAATATCATCGGCCGTAGCCCCGTGATGCAGGATGTACTCGGTATGATCGGTCAGGTCGCCTCCAGCCGCGCTACCGTACTCATACTCGGCGAAACCGGCTGCGGTAAGGAACTCATCGCGAAAGCCATACACTTCAACTCGCCGCGACGTGATAAATCGCTCATCCGGGTCAATTGCGGCGCACTCTCACCACAACTGCTCGAATCCGAACTGTTCGGACACGTCAAAGGCGCCTTCACCGGCGCTCTTCGTGATAAAATCGGACGCTTCGAGGCCGCAGACGGAGGATCCATTTTCCTCGATGAGGTCGGGACACTCGATACGCAACTACAGGTCAAATTGCTGCGAGTACTGCAGGAACGTGAGTTCGAACGCGTCGGCGATCACCTCACTCGACGTACCGATGTGCGTGTTATCGCTGCAACTAACCTCGATCTCGAACAGGAAATGCGAAAAGGTAACTTCCGGGAAGACCTCTACTACCGACTTAACGTCGTGCAGGTTCACCTGCCGCCTCTACGTAATCGACGCGAAGATATACCTCTGCTCATCGACCACTTCCTCGATCGATATAACCGCGAAAATCAACGGAACCTGCGGAAAATCAGCCGCGATCTGCTCAATACCCTCCTGCGATACCCCTGGCCCGGAAACGTTCGTGAACTCGAAAATACCATCGAACGCGCTGTCGTACTCTCCTCCGGCGATCAGTTCACCGAAGAATTGCTGCCCCTCCAGATTCGACTCTACGCCCGACAACAACGTGGTAATACCGTCGACCAGTCCATCGAGGCTCTCGCCGCTCGTCTCGTCGAACAGGCTCTCGGCGAATACGCCGTACACGAAGGAAAAGTTCACGAAATGGTCATGAGCGAACTCGAACGACACCTCATCCGCGGTGCACTCGATTTCAACGATAACATAAAATCCCGTACCGCTGACTTCCTCGGTATGAACCGCAATACACTCGTCAAAAAAGTCAAAGAACTCGGCATCACCAATTAAATTCCACCACCAACCCAGAATAATTCCCACCAACCCACCCTCCCCTCGATCATTGTGTCATTGCGTCACCCCAAGCCTCAAGCCCCAAGCCCCAAGCCCCAAGCCTCGCGGCCTCGCGGCCTCGCGGCCATTCACACACTGATTCTACCCAGGTGACGGAATCAAAAAGCCCGTCGACAAACGCTCGCCTGCCGACGGGCTGTATCGTGCCATTCGTCACAACTCCTTCCTTATGTATGTCAGCAATATATTATCCGCTATGGCACATCATCATTCATCATGCCGGCGGAAGTAACACTTCATCAATTACGTGAATCACGCCGTTCGTGCCGATCACGTCCGTCAGGATCACCTTCGAACTGTTCACCATTACATGCTCGCCCTCAGTGTTGATCGTCACGTGAGAACCCTGAATCGTACGGGCCTCATCCAGCTTCACGACATCCTCGGCCAGCACTTTACCCGATACAACGTGGTACGTCAGTATGCCCGCCAGCTTGTCTCGGTTCTCCGGCAGTAGCAGCGATTCGACCGTGCCCTCCGGCAGCTTGGCGAACGCGTCGTCCGTCGGTGCGAAAATCGTAAACGGACCGTCCTGCTTCAACGTCTCAACAAGACCCGCTGCCTGAATCGCCGCGGCCAGGGTCGTGAATCGACCGTCATTCACCGCGATTTCCAGCACGTCACTGCCTTGTTTCAACGACTTGTCAACGTCCGACTTCGACATCGTCCCGCACTGGGACCACGATACCGAAACCATCATCAATATCGCCGCCGGCGTGACTGACCATAATAAAACTCTGTTCTTCACGAGCATTTTAGTTCCTTTCATATATAGTCTGCTATTACTTGACCAATACACTGTTGATGTTTCACATACAAATTACGCTTGTACTTACTTGCACCGGTCAGTGGCCCATCGCGGGATGTCCACCGCTATGACACCACCTCGACTGGATCCCTTTCACCTGTATCGCCTGGTATAACGCCGCCAGTCCGACAAGCGCGTACACGATCCTCGCTGCTGTCATGTCACTCCCGCCGAATAGTCCGGCTACCAGGTCGAACTGGAACAGGCCCACAAGACCCCAGTTCAATCCGCCGATCACAAGTAAAACCGCCGCAATAATATCCGCCGCTTTCATGGTGCTGTCCCTTTCTTCTGTCATGAATTTCATTCTGACTGTCTCATTACAATTAACACACTTTCATCGTTGTTGTGGTCTACATCAGACGCAGCCTCCTTTCAGGGCATCAGCCCACTTGCCTGTTGGGATACCTCGTATCGAAATCATCACGTGCCAACTCCAATTCCCACATGTCCTGCAACGCAGGAGGATGGCTCAGCAGTGACAGAACCGTCAACTTCATATCAGGGTCCTCCTTGAATACGCCGCGAAACGACGAGGTCACCATCGTCGCGCCTTCCTTCTTCGCGCCTCGCAACTTCATACAGTAATGCTCTCCCTCTACCACCACCGCAACACCCCGGGCTCCCAGATGTGCCTCCAAAGCGTCCGCAATCTGATTCGTCAGACGCTCCTGCATCTGAGGTCGCCGGGCAAACGTCTCGACCGTACGTGCCAGCTTCGATAACCCCACCACCTTCCCGCCCGATGGCAGATACGCCACGTGTGCACGACCCACAAACGGCAGAAGATGATGCTCGCACATACTGTTGAAGGCGATGTCACGCAATATCACCGCTTCGTCACCGTCCTGCTCAAACACTCGGCCGAGATGTACCGCAGGGTCCTCACGCATACCGGCAAAAAGCTCAGCATACGCACGCGCGACTCGACCAGGCGTGTCCTTCAAGCCGTCACGGCCGGGATCCTCACCCAACGCCTCCAGTATCTCGACCACAGCCCTTTCTATACGCCCTGTGTCCAACGCCTTCATGACCGGCATACCCTCACACGGACAGGTCACACAGGTCGTCTTTTCTTCCATACCGTTCGCGATCATCTTCGTGCTCCTTAATATGGCCTCGCTATGGACCGTTGTTATTCTCGTATTCGTTCGATCCGTTCAAATCATCCAAGCTCTGAACTGAAGATATTATTTCCGATTTACATGAGTATTTCTGAAAAATCTCATAAATCGCTTCATTACAAGAAATAACAGTGAATAATAAAATTGCCGGTCGCCCCGCGGAACGGAATAATTAAATCGTTCATATCGTTCAATACATGGACACAATCAGGAGTTGATAGTCATGAAGACCGACCTGTCACCCAGAGAACTCGCCCAGGCACTCGGCGTCAGCGAATCTTCCATCAAACGATGGGCCGACTCCGGTCGACTCAGACTCACACGAACCGCCGGCGGACACCGCCGAATTCCCCTCCAGGAAGCAGTACGGTTCGCTAGACAGGCAGGCATGCCCATCAGAAGACCTGACCTGATCGGACTCAGCCATGTCACTGCAATCGACCACCAGCGGATCTCTGACAATGTGCTCGATGATGTACTGCTCGAAAAACTGCTCAACGCCGATGACCAGGGCTTCAAAACCATCGTCCTCGATCTGTACCTCTCCGGATATAGCCTCCCATACCTCTTCGACGGCCCTGTCAGAACCGCAATGCAGCACATCGGCCAACTCTGGAAACACGACAGCCGTGGCATATTCCTCGAACACCGCGCAACAGATATCTGTATCCAGGCAATCAATATCCTCCGAAGTCTTGTTGACCGGCCCGTCAACTATGCACGCCAGTCACCAGAACACACGCACGCAGACACCGAAGAAATAACCGATCAACTCGACTGCCCTGTCGCCACCGGCGGGGGACCAGCAGGTGATCCGTATATGCTGCCCTCTCTTATGATCGCTTGCATACTCGCTGACGCCGGGTTCCGAGATATCAACCTCGGACCGGACCTGCCCATTGACGCTATCGAACACGCCGTACATGAACACCAGCCCAGATTGCTCTGGCTCTCTGCCTCCGTGACCGATACCGCTCCTGACCAGAGATGGCTCGATCATATCGCACTGCAAATGACCCAATACCACGGCACCGTCGTTCTCGGTGGTAGAGAACTGCCACAATACGACCTCTCTAAACATCACAACGTACATGTTTGCAATTCCATGACCGAACTTAACGCTTTCGCCAGAGGCCTCGTCAACAGACCCTGACCGGTCGCTCGTATTTCCAGAAATTGCTAAAATGACCGAAACCCGGAATAACACCGGATATCGTTTCATCCTTAAATTACATGACGGAACAGTGAGGATACCACCATGAAAGTTCTGGTTATTGGTGCAGCCGGCTACGTCGCCGGTATCGTACGGCCCGCACTCGAATCACTCCATGAATGTTCCTATCTCGATACCAGACCCGTATCGCCGACCTCCGTACCTCACCAGCGATTATTCCAAGGTAGCGTCAATGATGACGACGTCCTCAAACAGGCTCTCGAAAATCAGGACGCCGTCATCTACCTCGCCATGGGTGTCAAACCCGGTACCCCCACCGACGGACCTCTCAAAAACGTCGACGATATCGATAACGTCTTCGATGTCAACGTCAAAGGACTCTACCGATCACTCTACTTCGCACTGCAAACAGGCGTCCGGCGATTCATCTATACCAGCTCCATCAACGTCTACCACAAAGGCTTCCAACAGACCGATATCCTCGATGAAAACGTTCCAACCGGTGCGTGGTACCCCTACGGCATCAGTAAACGACTCGGTGAATTCCTCTGCCAGGCCGCCGCTGAACACTACAACGACGCGACCATTATCGCACTTCGACTACTGCTGCCACTTAACGACGCTGACTGGCAGGCCGACGTAAAACTCCCCGTCCGAAAACATCCGCACCGACAGGGACCACAGGATATGCGCCGACTTATACTCGCTTCTCTACAATGCAATACACCCGGCTGCCATGTCCTGCTTACCACAGGTGACCTCCGCGGCCAACGATTCTCTAACAGAAAGGCCGCCGAATTGCTCCAGTGGATTCCAACAGGCGAATAACCTCCGCAATACCATTCATCAGATGCCAGATTGCCCAGATTATACGATTTGCACAGAAAACAGCTCACTTTACACATCGTCATACCCATTATCACTTTAAAAATGCAATAATCAGACCCGATACCGCTTGACGGATTTTCACCGGCCTGATAAAAGTCATAGTGGAGAAATCAAACGGAGGGGAGCTCAAGGGCTCCCGTTACATTTTATATCCGCCTGTCGCAAGGAAGCGATGTGTCGTTATGTCTTGCGGACGACACGAAACACGGCTCAATGATATGTTCTTTATCAGACAGGCTGTCATGCGTATCACGCTCAGGAAAATTCAACTCGGTAGGAAACACCAATTAGTCAGGAGAAGCTCAATCTGCAATTGCCGAAATGCTCATGTCAACTGGCCATCGAGGTCCTCTCAGGCAACATACTGAAAATTATCCCGGCTCGGTATGAATGAGAGCTTCTCCCGACAAAACCTGCCGATGAATGATAACCCCCGCTAAGGACAGCGGGGGTTTTTACTGACTCTCACACATATCACCCTGTTCTCACTATCACCGCACAATCACCAATCAATTGACATCACACCATCACCTCTTCATAATAACGCCATCGTGCTGGTTCGCTACTGAATTGAATACTCGAACAGGGATACCAACCATGAAAAACACGCTCTCTCTCTCCACTCTGATCCTCTGCCTCTCGCTCGCCGCTTGCTCAACCGCACCCGAGTCGGAAAGCAAAAAGGCCGCTCTCAGCGCCGACGTCGCGGCCGCTCGCGCACGCTTCACTGAAGAAGACCCCGCTATGGAAAAAGTCTTCCGTGACGCCTACGGATACGCTGTATTCCCCACCGTCGGTAAAGGCGCTGTCGGTATCGGCGGAGCCTACGGCCGTGGCATCGTGTTCGAAAAAGGACGCAAAATCGGTTACTGCGATTTGTCTCAAGGTACCATCGGCCTGCAACTCGGCGGACAGGCTTACAGCGAAGTTATCTTCTTCCAGGATAAAGAGGCTCTCGATAACTTCACCACCGGCGAATTCGAATTCTCCGCCCAGGCCTCCGCTGTCGCCGCCACCGCAGGCGCCTCCACCACCGCTGATTACCAAAACGGTGTGATGGTATTCACCATCGCTAAAGGCGGTCTCATGTACGAAGCCAGTATCGGCGGACAGAAATTCGACTTCGAACCCAAATGACCCGAACTCACATACCATTCCTCCTTACACCCAGAATAAAACACATATAACTCAACATACAACAACACCCCGGTGTTCTCGGGCACGACAATAACCCCGTGCCCGAGAACATCCACACCCACCACCCCCACCACACCCTCCCTCTCCCATCAATCATCATGCCACCCCACCACCAGGAGATAAAAGGGGACACTGGACATTTCCAGCTCAGTCATTTAAGATACCCCACATGCCAAGACGTGCAAGACATTCACAGACGAGTGTGGTGTTCCATGCGATCAATCGCGGCAATTGCCGGATGACGATATTTGAAAATCAAGGCGATTACCTGGACTTTTTGAAGCTGCTGGAACAAGGCCGTGAGCGTGTCGGTATGCGGATTCTTGCCTATTGCCTGATGCCCAATCACTGGCATCTGGTCTTGCGGCCCCGGCAGGCTTCGGATCTGTCGGATTTCTTCCGCTGGGTCTGCACCACGCACGTACGCCGCTGGCGTGTGCACCGTCATGCGAACGGTGAAGGACATCTGTATCAAGGCCGGTTCAAAAGTTTCCCGATACAGCGGGATGAACATCTATTGCGTGTGATGCGTTATGTCGAGGCGAACCCGCTGCGAGCCCATCTGGTTGACCGCGCCGAGCACTGGCCTTACAGCAGTTTGTGGCAGGGGAAGCGAGAAACCGAAAGCCAGGTTCAACTCGACCATCAATGCATCACGCGCCCTGCAGGCTGGCTGAAACTGGTCAATCGCTCGATATCGGAAGAGGAACTCCTGCGCTTACGCACATGTGTCGTTCGCGGACGGCCGTATGGCAGCGATCGCTGGGTCCAATTGGCAGTCAAACGATGGAAACTGGAATCAACGATGCGAAATCCGGGCAGACCCGGAAAATACAAGAACGTAAAGTGATATCATAATAAGCAGTACCCGCCTGCCCACCCCACCCCACCCCAGTTTTTCCCCAGGCTGAATCGGTACACAGGGCATGAGAGCAACCTGAATCATGACTGAACGGCTGTTCGAATATGATGTGACATATGAAGAAAAGAAGGCGTTTCTAATACGCCTTGCACGCAATAGCAGGAAGGTTTTATGGGGTTGGTTCACCATTATTGTATTTGACATGATCATCGGAGTATTGACTACCTTCGTGATGTATTGGATCAGCCGGTTTCTTCCATCCGCATTTCTGATCGGCACAGGTATGGCTGCCATCCTGTTTGTTTATCACCTCTACATCAATCAGAATGCCTGTAAAATATATGCTCAGAAATTAATCGCGGCATCTGGTGATGATTTCCCTCAGGTCCTTCGAGTTCAGGTCGACGAATCCGGCTTCGAAATATACTGGGCGGACAAACATCTAAAACTTCCCTTTTCATCATCGCTCCGAGTACGTTACAACCATGGCTGGACGGATATATTTAATCCCAAAGACGGTGCCGGCTTCGGATTGCCCAATCGCGCATTTGCTGATGATGCAGACCGGATCCTTTTTACCGAAAAATTGATTCAATGTTTGAAAAATACAGAGGGTTTGCGCATGTGACCGGCACCCTTTTCAGGCATGCTCGTATTCGAAATACGCATGATTTACCAGTAGTCGCTGCAATTTGTCCATCCCGTTCCTCTTGCGCGAACTCGCCCCATATCGAGCCTTCCAGCAGACGCTCCCGCACACGCCCGGGCCGGCGGGGAAGCCGACAAACGGTACAACCGTTAACCTGCCACCTACGGCAAATCCCAAAAAACTTTCATGTTCTAACTACGTAAGATCAGGATGAACCTGATTTTATTCATTGCGATAAGCGCCGACTCGGTAGAAATACTGCACGAGTCCGTACACATTTGTATCCTCCCACGAAGTGCTGTCGGCAGGCAGAGTCGCAACGGATGTCCACAATGTCTGCCCATTGACCGGCAAACGTTCGATGATAAATCCGTCTTCCTGCAAACTCCCACTGGAGTTATCCTGCCACGCAACCTGGATTCGAAGCGGTGCGTTCAACACTGTGGTTGTGACATTGCTGGGCGCCGGTGGAGTCGTCACGGGATCCGGATAGAGCGGGAATTCGTCGAACAGAGGTTGTGCCGCCGTTGTTTCGCGGTTTGGATTATCCGTTGCCGTCGCGGCGAACAGCACGATATCCGGATTATTCGGCAACGTGAGTGTTGTAGAGGACGGCGAAAGTTTGATCACATACAGGAACATATTGGAGAACTCGTACAGGTCGTTACCGCCTGTCGTATGTCGATGCGAGCAGACCCAGCCCACCTGATCGCGTTTCAGGTAGGCTGCATCGCCGTTGCGGCCCCAGTCGACGATCTTCTGGTTGTAATGTTGAATATTTAACGTACCGGCCTTATCGTTCAAATTGAAAATACCATCCTGATCACCATTTCTCGAAGCAGCCAGCATGTAGATGTACTGGTTCCCCGTGGGGATCGCAATGGTTTGTCCTGAGCAAGCCACGGCATTATTCTGGCCGTTACTTCGTGGTCCCATGGTGAACATTACATCGTTAACGGTAATGGTATCGGGAATGAGTTCTCCCGGATATGTTCGTCCGCCTTCAAAGTTCCCATCTGAACGAGCCGTATCAAAAGAGACGGCGTCCATGTTGTAAGGCAATGTAAGCGGATGAGAAGAAGGCTTTTGCAGTGTCACCGGAGGATTCGCCAGTTGCAGGGCGAATGTTCTGGGTTGATAGGGGCTCAGATCAAATACCAACTGTCCGCTTGTGATCGTCGCGGGTCCAAGGTCAAACTCCTGTCCATTGACCTCGCGTGCCGAAACAATACCTGTTCCCAATCCGATGGTCACATTACCAACCGCCTGGCCGAATAGTTCCTGCACTCGGAGTATGACATCGTTATTGCGTTCCGCGAGTTTGATTGCGCGGACGGCAACCTGATGCGGATGGCTGTTGGTGAGGAAAGCATAACGATGATCCAGCGTACCATTATGCTTGGAGGCCTGGAATACGACGAGCGGCTGGTTGATCCGCAGTGCATGTGAGGACACCATACCAGATCGCCAATCACCCGGATGGCCGGTGACGGCGTACAACAGACGATGTTTGCCGAGGTCGATCGTACCATGATCCTCATAATAGCCGTCGCTGGGCGGCGTATGGATCAGGGTCAGCCTCATCGTATGGTCATCGGGTTTATCCCAGCCGGTTTTGCAATCGTTCAGAACCGCCACGCCATAGCTGTTATCTGTAAGGGTCGTGTCAGCCCACTGCTGGGCGGGCATTTCATAACGCTGCGAGCTGCTGTTGGGACGTTGAATCGTGCCCAAGCCAAGGTCATAGGTCGTCATGCTGTTGCCCGTGGTTGTGGGGAACGACACTTTGAGTGTACGTGTCTGCGTATTCCAATTTATGCGGGTGTCCACCTCAACACGATCCCTCGCCCCGCCCGGCATCAGTGAAATCCGCTGCATGAAAGTCGAGCCGCTGTCAGTGCGTACCACCTGCAAAGTCACACGTGCCGGGCCGTTCTCGATAACCGACAACTGCGGGGTACCGCCCACGATGGCCACGGGGCCGGCCGTGATATCGCTGTACCGGATTTCCCAGGCAGACCATGGTTTCGCATTGGCGCTGCTGAAGAGTTGCAACTGCGAGGGGCTGCTGAGCAATTCACGTACATTGAGTTTATCATAGATGCTTGAAATATCACCTGAACTGTTGATAGTCACGCGATAGCGTTCGTTTTCGATGATATTCGATCCGACCGACAGGCCTGTGGCCAATGTGCAACCGGCGGCGGCAGGCCGTACGTCATAGACGCTGAGGCCCACCGCAGGCACATCAGCCAGGAACAGGACGCGAACCGACTGTCCTGAAATGGACTTGACCTGCGAAGGCACTTCCACACCCTGCTCATTGTAGACTCGCACGGCCTGTGGAACCGTTTCAAAAATGACCTCGGCATCCACCACATCCTCACGTTCAAAGGACAAGGGATTGTAAACCAGAACGGGCTCACCCGTCACCTGTGTATCCATCTCGCGAGCCACACCGCCGACGGCATTTTCCATGATTCCGCCAAACTCGATCAGCGAAATCATTTCGTCGTTCCAGGAAATCTTGTACACCTCGGGTATGCTCGTACCGGTCAAATCGTCATGATGGGTATGATTGAGGAACCGAACCCATGCGTTGCTCAATGCTTCACGAGGCCATTCCGTGGCGCCCAGCCAATCTGAAATGACTGAGATGCGTTCGGCCGAGTCGGCATTGTTCTGATTCTGCCGATTCCACCGCTTCATCGCCGACTGCACCGTGTAGCAACCCGTGCCATGCTCCTTCATGATCAATTCATCATTATATGTCGGCAGGCTCATGAACTGCGCCTGTGTGAGATCCTTATGCAACTGGTCCGTTGACGCCGCCACCACATTCAACGGCCCGGAACCATTGATGCTGGTCTTGAGCCATTCCACTGAATACGATTCCGGCGACCCGCCGGTATCACTCTGTTTACTGCCGTAATATTTGTATCCCGCCCACACGCCGTAGTTATTACCGAGCCAGTCCACCTTGCTGATCCAGCCAGAATCATAGCTCAGATCGCTGGTGATCTGACTGACATAATCATCTGGCCTGAGTGCTGCCGCCATTGAGCCGCCATCAGGACCGATCCATCGTCCGTAATCGAAGGGTATCGTTGTCCAGCAACCCCAGAGCAATTTCGAGGTCGATATCCCCTTGAGGCCGCAGTGCGCGGCGATTGACGGCAAAGCCCAGCCGAATCCGAAACAATCCGGATAGAACAGATCTTCGCTTTGCTTGCCATATTCATCTTCGAAATACTTGTTACCCAATAAAATCTGACGTATCAGCGATTCAGGCGACACGATATTCACATCACCCTGTTCAATAGTGCTGCCAGCCACATTCCATCGCCCCTGCGCGATATAATCCGACATCTGCTGATGTTTGTCCGGATAATATTCCTTTATCAGCATGTATCGCCACGCACCCTCGAAATTAAACACATAATGACCATAATCCGGGTTCTGGAAATAGGCGAAATTCTGATCGAGCGTCTTTCGAAGGTATGGGTCTATCGTGGTCTTGATCGTCCAGCGGTATTGCGTATCCAGATGCGCATTATTGACGACATAAAGCGTCTTGTCATTCGGATTGGACAAATCAGCACTAGCCGGGGCCAATACGCTGACCACAACCGCCAGCAACATGATGCAAATGTTTATGCCTCGAATCATAGCATTTCCTTTGTCGGTCTCATTGTTAATATCCGCAACGCAACTGTTACACATAACTTTATTTTGTTGAATAGGTTGACTTTTCTCCGCCAGTTGACAGGTTTTTCTCTTCCTTAATTAATAGAAGAATACGAAATACGCCCCACAAAGGCAATGCGCTATTTGCGGTATAATATACGTAATTTGCGACACTCCAATAAGGGAAAACCACCATGAAAACCCGCTGGCACATGCGTATTCCCGCTTAGTAGGGGAAAAATGAACAGGGCCGTGTGTCCCCCCCCATAGAATCCGGCTGCAAACCGCCAACGCTGTTCGTTTACGGCGTGACGGGGTTCATCTCCCGACAGGACTTTGATAGCCTGGCCTGATGGAAGATATTCCAGTCCTTTGGATTTTCCGTGGGGGCATAGGTTGACGGTTGCTTAACTTGGGGCTTCACCCACGCCCCTCTCCTTCAGGACCACAAGCGTAAAGTTGAAATCCGACCCCCCAACGAAAATTTAATGACGATCTACACAGAAACTATATTTTATGAGCATGCCAATAGGTGTTTGTTAAAATATAATGTTCAGTTTAAGTTTATTTTGAAATGGTTATTGCATGATGAATACTAAAAATGTACAATAGTAGGTGTCAGGTGATCCGAAAAAAACGAACGAACCAAGGAGAGTGAGGGAGTTTAATTAACAGACACTAACACTACAGCGCTATCAAGGTCCCCTGGTGCGCTTCAGTCGTGACCTGATC
>CAYRND010000112.1:0-13328 GCA_964425365.1 uncultured Phycisphaeraceae bacterium | reverse complement strand
ATCAGGTCACGACTGAAGCGCACCAGGGGACCTTGATAGCGCTGTAGTGTTAATCGGTTGATCGACATGATCGCGGATAAACCGAACGGCACTGGCGACATCCGAGTCGCCAACAGCGAGCATATCCGTGGACTGACGTGTAACCACGGCGGCTGGGGGAATTAATCTGGTCCGGTTAATCGGATTGACTCCCATCAGTAACTGTTCAAGCAGCAAGCAGGCTTCACGACCTACCCGGTGAGCCGCCGTATCGATACTGGATAGTGTTGGTCGGCAGAATTCGCACTCGACAGGATCGTTATCCACACCCAGTACCGCGACCTGATCGGGAATATTCATACCGGCTGATTCACAAACCTGCATAAGCTGCTGACCCAACCCATCGTTAGCGGCCAGTACCCCCACGGGGCATGGAAGGCCCTTGATCCAGTTGACAAGAGACTGCTCGGTATCCGGTAGCAACACCCGTGATCCGGGTGGTACCAGAAATTCATCGCCGGTATAGCCGGTTTCCTGAATAAGTTCGAAGAAACCCTGAGACCGCAGTTCGGAATAAAGCACAGGGTATGCTTTACCTTTCTCACCAATGAACCCGAAATTTTCAAAACCCTTGCCGAGGAAATAATCCGCTGCCAATCGACCGACTGCCATATCGTCAATTGCAACACAGGGCACCGGCTGGTGAAAGGTATCTGATATGGATACACAAGGCCGGTTGTACTCGAGCAGCGACATCATCCATTGGGGATTATTGAACTCGACAATAATACCGTCAGGCTGATATCGACTCAGCATTGGTAAAGCTTCTTTAACATTTCGGATAAAGAGGAACTTCCAGTTTCCTTTTCGGCGGGCAAACTCGGCTAAGCCCAGCTTGACATCAGCGAAAAACCCCGTTGCAGGGGGCATGATGACCATCACTTGAATAATGCGAGTATCCATTCTCCATGGGCCATTATATCAAAAAATGACGGAAATAACGAAGTGATTTACGTATTTCAGGATAGAATCCGCAGCTTTATACATGGTATATTCAAATTGCCCCACAGGAGGGGAACAAGTTTCAAGTTTTTGTATTTAAAGGTCTTGCGATTTCACTTCTAGTGCAATTTGACGGGAAATCGAAACATGTTGAACTGAAAAGGACCTATGGAATGATTAAGAAAAAGAAGCTTTTGACATTAGTGCCATTGTTTTTTGCGTTCGTATCACATGCGGTAAACGCCCAGCCGGCGCTGCCTTTGCAAGTCGGCCCGAACGGGCACTACTTCATGGATCAGAATAATCAGCCGTTCTTCTGGCATGGAGATACATGCTGGGACGCAATCAAGCTGTTCGATCATCAGGACGTGGTCGATTACCTGAACGATCGATCAAGTAAAGGGTTTACGGTAATCCAGATGAATGCGGCCGGTGGTACGGACTGGATCAACCGGTTTGGCGAACGGCCGTTCAATGGAACAGATATCGCCAGTCCGAACGACGCGTATTTTACGTTCGTTGATTATGTACTGAATGAAGCGATGACACGCCATATCGTAATTGCGCTGAATCCGATCTCTACAGGATGTTGCGGTGGAACGTATGCCGATTACATGACATTGGACAACATGCGAACCTATGGTCGATGGCTCGGACAGCGTTATCAGAATCATCACAACATTATCTGGGATCTGGGTGGTGACAGTGATGCCAAAGTACAGGAACATCGCTCGCTACAGGAAAGTATCGAGGAATATACCGTCAAGCTGACCACGTTCCATTGCGGATACGGTCACAATGGAGCCGATATCTTTCCAACGTCAACCGTTAATTTCGTTTATACCTACGATCCTGATTATTGCCCCGGCGGGTGGTGCCCGCCGCATGTTTATGAAAAAGCACGAGATGCATACAATCGAACACAGGCGATTCCCGCGCATCTGGGCGAAGCGTTTTATGAAGTCGACTTCCCGATTGAAAAAGTAAGGCGACAACCGTATTGGTCGATACTGGCTGGAACTTCAGGTCATACATACGGCGGCCCGTTGTTTATTCCACCACCAGACTGGCGTGACGAACTGAATACACAGGGAACCATTCAAATGGGATATGTAAAACAGCTCTTCACCACACGCACATGGTGGTCACTTGTACCGGATCAGAATAACAACGTAATGATCGGCGGACATGGTTCCTGGGGTAGCGATGATTATGTCACAGCCGCATCGAATCCTGAAGGAACACTGGCTATCGCTTACATTCCACCCACCGGATCACATGCACGTACGTTGACTTTTGATATGAGCCGGTTCAGCGGAACAATTGCGGTATCCTGGATGGATCCAACCAACGGTCTATACGATGCTGTCGGAACATACAATAATTCCGGCACACAGGAATTCACTTCACCCGGCAGCAACAACAGCGGCCGGAACGACTGGGTTCTGGTTTTGGAGGCAGAACCGCTATCTCCGCCGTCGAATCTGAATGCCATTGCCGTCTCAGCTTCGCAGATCGACTTGAGTTGGCAGGATAACACAAGCGGCGCACAACAGGAGGATGGTTTTATTGTAGAACGAAGGTTATCCGACCAACTTGATCAGTGGCGCCAGGTGGCGGTTCTGCCTGCTGATACAACACATTATTCAGACACATCGAATTTATCAGGTCTGGTTTCCTACGCATACCGTATTGGCGCTTACACCAACTAACATTGCGATATCGTCTTACTGCTACCCGGCAGTTACGATGAGAGAAAACCAACTTCGCTATCCGGATTGGCCGTACGCAACTCACTTGCACCGGTCTGCGAAATTGGCCGCCGGTTGCCGACCTTGTCATAACTCCAGTTCACATCGTCTGACCCATCGTTTTGTTTTGACTTCGGGATTGAAGGGTGACCCCAAAGGTTTTCCCTCGACCAGAGGTGAACTCCATTGATGCAATTATGCCAATGCGGCTTTTGTCCAGCCGTTTCGACCTGATAAACATTTCATGCCTTGATGATCAATAATGGCACGAATGCTATTTTTGATCGCTGCACGTCGCCTGACCAGTGTTGTTCGATAGGATATCAGTGATCGCCATTGACGGACTTCAGAAGTAGGCAGCTGTACGGTTGGCAATTGCCCCATTGCCGACAACTTTGCCAGTTTCAACGCATCATCTTTATCTGTTTTTCGTTTAACGGATTTCCATCGCCAGGCTTCGTGGTTGGGATTGGCGACTTCGATCGCAATCTCCATCGCCTCACACAAGTCCTTAACCCATCCAGCGGCTGATCCGACTTCAATGACCACACGTTGTGGGTCATGTTCGGTAATCAGGTCATGAAATACTTGTGGACGTGTCTGTACGGTTTGAAATACCGGATCGGATGATTCTGCGGTGTATAAGCAGGCAACACTCTTGAATTTTCCCAGGTCAATTGCGAGAATACATGTCATGGTCGGGTCTCCTTGTGATGGTGGTACGAACAATTGGGACTATGATCCCGTATTCGACCGCTCACCGGTAGACCCGGCTTTCATAGTTTCTTTTCTGGCCTGCGGAGGTGGATTATGAACCGAAAGAAGGATCGATCGCCCCATGCATACTGAACCGGCATCTTATTGATCGATCACCGCGCCGACACGATATTCGTATATCACTGATCCGTGAAGCTCATCGGTATCGGTGAATATGGTAATACCAGGACCTGTCGTGCCAACATCATGCCATTCATCCTGACCGCGCCATGGCTTTCTCTGAATAACGAATCCCGTTTCATCGGGGCAATTCTCGGTCCAGGACAGCTGCACCTGGCTACCTTGATTCGATGTCGCCTGTAAACCGAATGGAATGCATTGTGGATCGATGACAACAGGCGCCGGCTCCACCGAACCGCGTGTGGCCCGGCCATGGAGAACACCCTGCTCATCGAACCAGAGTGGATCGATGCAGATAAAGCGATCCCAGCCGACATTGGTTGTCTGCTTCTGGTGATATACCATCCACAGGTTACCTGCATAGTCAGTAGTCACGCAGTGGTGGCCGGGTGAAATCACATTTCCATCACCGGCGATGATCGGGTTACCCGGATATTTGGTAAAAGGCCCCATCGGGCTGGTCGACGTGGCGTAACCGATGGCATAATACGGCCCTGCCGCACCTGAGCCGGAGTACATCATGTAGTAAATACCATGATGCTTGAGTATGAACGGCCCTTCAACGATATGGTTATCTCTCATCTCCCACGGTTCAGTGGGCGAGAGCAGTTGAACAGGTGGTTCGGCGGCTTTCTGTGTCGGGCTGATCATCCTCTGCACATAGATATTGAAATTCGTATAGTAGAGATAATATTGGCCGTCATCGTCGCGGAACATGTGCGCATCGATCATGCCGCTGACCAGCGTACCCAGATCGGTAAAGGTCTGGCCGGGATGATCTGAAACCGCCACGCCGATGTTCCAATCGACGGTATAGTAAAGATAGAACTTACCGTCCACGGGGTCCTGAAAAACATCCGGAGCCCAGACATTCGATGGTCCGGGGCGAAATACTTCGCCGGCCCATGTCCAGTCAACCAGGTCAGGCGAGGTCAGAACGGGGTAGCTTTTATTGTCGTGAGTAAAGTACATGTAGTACAGGCCTTCATAGAAAACCACTGCCGGATCAGCCGGCCCGATATCCGGCAGCACCGGGTTGACATAGGTATCGCCGGCTTCAATAAAGCCTGTCAAACCAAGCAGCAGCAACTGCAAAATGGCGAAATAGCGAATCCTTCTTCCCGGGATAAGCACCTCGATTTTCATTCCCGTTTCCTCCAAGTTGAATTCTAACCCTATTATATATCAATTTTTAAAAGCGCCAACACGATAAGTGTAAAGAACGTAACCGTGTATGGAGTCCGTATCGAGGTATTCCGTGCTGTTTTCCGGCAAAACAGCTACCTCGTGCCATTGATTGACCCGGTTGCAAGGCTTTCGCTGTACGATGAAGCCATCTTCATCATCCGAGTTATCCGTCCATGCAAGGTGAACTGAATGGCCATCGACAGCCTGTGCGGCCAGGTCACCGGGTGGCAGAAGTTGCTGCCCCGGCGGGGGGAATCGCCACAGGCCGAAACACTGACCGAATACATACGCATAGCGATTAACCGGGTGAACACGAATACAGGCGCATTCTCTGCCGCCATCCTTACCGAATTGGGTATTGCCTGTTCGGATGTTTCGCGTCAGAATTTCCCATGTACCGCCGGCATCCAGGGATCGCACCACGGCCGCATCGTTGGCATAGACATCGCCGGACCCGCCGACATAAACCACGTTGGTATCCACCGGATCGACGGCAACGGTTTTCAACCGCCTGTTCCCGAACTGGTCGACAGGCACATTGCCTGTAATATCCGTGACAACACCACCTTCACCGTAATATAATTGACCACCCGTAACGCCATAGACTCGTCCCCGCAACTGGTCGAGGGCAATATCCACGAGGCCGGATGGAAATGTGCAGACCGTCTGCCAACTCACACCATGATCGAATGACCGCACGATACTTTGCGAGTCACTGGAAAGGCCATACAACTCGCGACTGCCGGAAGGGTTCGAGGTAAAGACACCGCGACAATTGCTCATCGTCTGCCATGAGCCGCCCTGATCGGCACTGCGGTAGTTGGAAAAGAACAACACGCTGCTGTCAGTCGGATCGGCATAGGAGACATCGGATCCACCCGCGGTGATTCCTTTATTGATAAAAGAATTACCACCGTCGTAACTGATACGAAGAATGCGCGAGCCTCCCCATGAATCGGCATTACCACCCCACATGATATCGGCGTTCAACGCGTATCCGGCATAAGCAAACCCGCCCCAGCTATTACCGCTGATATTGCAATATTTCCACAGATAACCATCATCGGTCGTCAAGCCTGCATTGTAATCCTGAGAGGCATAGAAGATCACATCGGGATCCTGCACGCTGAAATTAAACATCCCGCCAATCATAATGCCTGTATAACCATTGGAATCCCACGTCCAGATCGCCCCTCCGTTGGTACTGCGTGTGACATAATCACCACCGAGCGACCAGCAGATTGCCGGATTATCTGGATGCCAGGCAAACATACCCCGCCGGTTGTTGTAGGGTACCCAGCTATACGTGTTATCGTAGCCAGCCTTCTGCCAGCTTGCGCCACCGTTATGTGAATAATAGCGTACCAGGTTCCAAGTACCTTCGTCATTGACCAGTACCAGTCGATTCGGATCGGCCGGACTGACGCTGATATTCAGCGGCCCGGCGGTGGGATAATTGGTGGAGCTGACCTTACTGAAATTCTCGCCACTGTTATCGGAAAGATAAAGCCCGTCCCCCATATTCATGTAAACCCGATCCGGTAGACTGGCAATCACGTCGACACTTCGAACCGAACCGGACACTTTTTGAACGAATGTCGAACCACCATCGGTGCTTTTATAAAACCCACTGCCATTACCGACATAGACATACCCCTGAGCAGGGTGCACTCTGAGCCATGAACTGCCATAACTGTCGTTAACCAGAAACCATGATTCACCACCATCGGTTGTTTTGTAAATACCATCATTTTCCATGGCCCAATAGGCGATCATGGTTCGATCGTTGGTCGGGTTGTAACTGGATGGATCATAGGCAACCTGTTCACGGGTATCGCGATATCCAAGATTGCCTTTTGCGAGCGTATTCGACCATGTAGCCGCCTTGTCGCGTGTCAAGTAGATGCCGTGACAATTACAATACGCCGTGGAATTACACGCAACTGCCAGTGCATAATTGGTGTTATGCGGATCGATTGCGAAATCGCACGCCCCGCGTGCGTTCAGACCGACATTGGCCGGCTCCCAGATCGCCCCGCCATCGATACTTCGATAAACACCTCCGACATCTGTCCCGAAAAGCAGGAACTGAGCGTCCACCTGATCCACTTCGATCGCCAGCGGCCACTGGCAACCCTCGCCACCGAAATGTCCGGCATCCTTGATTAACTGGCTGACCATCGGCAGCGACTGCCACTGCTGAGCGAATCCCGAATTCATTGGAATCATGCCGACCAGACATATCGCCATCGTACAGACATATGAACACCTTCCGACCTGAGTACGACTGACCATTCTGTCCTCCAAACTTCTTAATCTTCCTATTCAAGAGAGATGAACAACTCCATCAACCATCATACATACTCGAAACTGCATGGCAGCTTCATCCAACCACGACCCACCTGGATATACTATCAGCAAACATTACGAACAAAATCTTTATCTTCAAAAACCGCTTGCATTATTTGGATTATACCATATAATTTGATTTTGTTCGAATCTAATGAATTATATCTGTAATAATAAGAGTTCTATTAAATTATTTTTTGTATTTTAAGGCTGTCAAGGCAATTGAGAATTATATGCAAATATCTGATTCACAAGCGGTTACAAAAATAATCAAAGAATGGATTTCTGAAGGAAAGATTCAGTCCCATGAGCGTCTGCCGGCCATTACCAAACTGGCGGATGAATTCAATGTAACACGTCATGCCGTTTATGCGGCGATCCAGAAGCTTGAAAAGGAAGGCTGGTTTTATAAACAACGGAACAGGTATTTTGCTTGCCAGCCTGTTCGGCCACAGGGTCTGGTAGCGGCATCGCAATCGATTGTGATACTGGCCGACCCGGTTGAAATGAACTTCACCAACATGCTGGTGCCGGGCTATGACCGGAGTATCGAGGTTGGCGCCATGCTCGCCACGCGCCAGTCCATGCTGCACCCGCTGGACATGGACCCGGCCAGGCTGGATGTCAACCCGGTGGAATTCAAACAGTTGATCAGCCAGCGACCGGTCGGCTTCATCGCATTTCACCAAACACTGATCCGTGAACTGAGTCAACGTGCATTGAGGATGATCGCCGAGAGCTGCTTACCGGTGGTTGTTTATAACGGCAGTGAAACATACAACGATTTTGATACGGTCGAATCCGATCATGAGCATGGCGCTTATGAATTGACGAAGCTGCTCATCAACCGTAACCGAAAACGCATATTGCCCTTCGTGCCTGCCGGTGATGAAGATGGCCCAGATCCGGCATGGGTAGATCATCGTCAGCAGGGATATGAACGGGCGATGCGTGAGGCGGGTCTTGAAATGATGCCGGCCTTACGATGCAGCGGCATGCCCACTGCAATCCGCACGGAACAGGATTTCGAATTCCAGGTCAATCTGACAGCAGGTGCGATGGCCAGATATATCGTTGATGAACGCCCGATCGATGCGATCATGGCGGTTACCGACAGCCTGTGCCCGGCGATCATCCATGCGTGTCGGCGTTTCAAGAAGCGGCCGAACATTGATATCGATATTGTCGGCTATGACAATTACTGGTCTGACACGCTGATCAGAAACTGGGAACCCACGCCACCGCTGGCAAGTGTTGACAAGCATAATTTTGAACTGGGTAAGGCATTGGTTGACCTGCTGCTTGACCGCATCAATCACCGTATTGAAGCACCTTTCCAACATCGCCTGATCAAGCCGGATATTGTCCTGCTGGAATCAGCGACATCGCGTCATCACAGGCACCCACTGACCTGAACAGCACAGTATTTTGCCGGGCGGCCTGCAAGTCCGCCACAGAAAATGGAGGAGAAACAAGCATGCAAAGCGTTAATATTCAATGGATCGTTCTATTCGCATTGCCGGTCATCATGGCGGTGTCAATTGCTCACGCTATGGACACATATGTCGGCAACGTTCAAAGTTACTCTCAGAACGGCAACCAGATTCAGTTCAACTGCGACAACAGTGTCAAAGTCAGGTTATCCATTTGCACGGACGACATGCTTCGCGTGCAGATGACAAGCCAATCCCAGTTCCGGCCGGATGAGCCGTACATGGTCATTGCATACGACTGGCCGGCGGCAACTTATTCACTGACCGATCATGGCGGTTACTATACCATTCAAACCTCACGTTTAAATATCCGTGTGAGTAAATCGCCGCTGAGAATCAGTTATTTCGACACGGGCAGCAATCTCGTCTTATCCGAACGAGCTGTTGGCGGCATGTACTACGACACTGATGGCGGCGGCAACGGCTGTTATTTCGATCTTGATCCCGACGACCATTTCTACGGCTTCGGCCAGCGTTACAACCACATGGACATGCGTGGCCAGGAAGTGGAAAGCATCAACTACGACGGTGGTGTCAGCGGCGTGTTCTGGGGACATCCTCAGAATCACACCTACATGGGTTATCCTTTCTTCTGCTCAACACGGGGCTACGGAATTTTCTACCATACCACCTATATCAGCATGTGTGACATGGGTAATGCATCGAATGACTGGTATCGGTTTTATGCCAACGACGCGCCCTGGGAACTCGACTATTACTTTATTTACGGCCCTGAGTTGAAACGCATTGTCACACGTTATACCGATTTGACCGGCCGGTCGCCCATGCCACCCAAATGGGCCCTGGGATTCTGGCAGTCACGTGACAGCTACGGTAATCGCAACGACGCCACTAATGTCTGTAATACTCTTCGCAGCAAGAACCTGCCATGTGATGTGATATGCCTTGACTGGAATGGATGGCAGACCTGCCATACCAGCCTCGAGTGGAATACCAGCTCATGGCCTGATCCACCGGGCATGATCAGTGAATGGACGAACGGCGGGTTCAAGGTTTCGCTCTGGGAGAATCCGACCACCCATTGCGGCAACCAGCCGCCGGGGTCCATCTACGGCTGCTGGCAATGGGGCGGGTATGGCGATTGGTGGCTGACCGATTTCACGAATCCAACCTGTGCGGACGGGTGGTTCGATATGCACAAGGCTCACTATGATATCGGGGTGGATGTTTTCAAAACTGATGGTGGTGAGGGTCATGTCGTGGGTCCGTATTACAACGGCATGGACGCCGCTGAAATGCGGAACCTGTATCCGCAGCTTTACAACGCGTCCATGTTCACCAAAACGCAGGCATATACCAGCCGTCGCGGGCTGGTCTGGGGTCGATCCGGCTACGCAGGCCGCCAGCGTTACCCGGCACTCTGGTCTGGTGATTCATTTCCGATATTCAGCCATATCCCCTACCACATCCGTGCCGGCCAGAACTGCGGGCTGTCCGGATTCAGCTACTGGTCAAATGACATTGGCGGTTATGTGCACAATCCAAGTGCGGGGTTGACGATCACGCCGCAAGTGTATATCCGCTGGGCACAATTCGGACTGCTCTGCCCATTAAGTCGGGCCCATGGCCAGTCGCCTCGTGAACCTTATGCTTTCGGCAGTGAGGTTGAAACGATCTGGCGTGTCTATGCGAATTTGCGATATCGACTGCTGCCTTATCTCTACTCTTACGCATGGGACACACATACGACGGGGCTGCCTGTCATGCGGGCGATGGTTCTTGAATACCAGGATGATCCGAATGCATGGTTACATGAACTGCAATACTGTTTCGGCCGTGAGCTCTTGATCGCACCAGTTTATATTGAAAACGCAACCACGCGTGATGTCTACCTGCCGGAAGGCAATTGGTACTACTGGTGGGACAACCAGAAGTACACCGGCCCACAAACAGTCACCATCAGCACGCCACTGGATACAATGCCTATTTTTGTCAAAGGTGGTTCGATTATTCCAATGGGTCCGTTGATGCAGTATGTTGATCAGATCCCCACTGACCCGATCACTCTCAACGTATGGCCTGATGTCAACCAGGCAGCCACCTTCACACTTTACGAAGATGACGGCTTGAGTCTTGATTATGAAAGCGGGGCCTACTGTATTACCGCGCTGTCCTGCCAGGCGATGCCATCTGAAATACGTATCGACCTTTCCGCCCGTCAGGGCAGTTACCAACCACAAGCCAGAAACTATGTTTTCAAGGTCTATACGGAAACTACGCCGATCAGTGCCAGCAATAACGGCGTACCGCTATCACCTTGCAGCGACCTTGAATGTCTGAACAATACGACTCAGAGCTGGTTCTACGATGAGGCCGAAAACTGGTGTTACCTCAACGTACCGGATACCACGACGACCAGTCAGGCAATGAATGTCACGATCGAATTCGAGTCACCTCCAGACCCACCATCGATGCTCATCGCTACTGCATTATCAGGCAGTTCAATCGAGCTGACATGGCAGGATAATTCAAGCGATGAGGACGGCTTTGTCGTCCACCGCAAACCGTATCAGGGAACCGATGCATGGACCAAGATCGCGGAACTTGGCGGTCAATCGGGCACGGGCCTGATCACCTACACCGACACGGACTCGCTGTCGGGGTTGATTGAATACCACTATCGTGTGGGTTCCTACAGGGACTAAGTCGCCTTAAGACCGGTCGGCCACAGCGTAGACGTCATAACGCATGACGTGCCCTTTATGCGAATGGGTTGGTTTGCGATCACCCAGGCAGGGTGCTTTAAGTGGCCGCTTCACCACCACGCGGCCGCGTGCCACCTGCATCGCCTTTTCGAACAGGTCGACGGCGTCTTTATCGTTACCGACCAGCCATCGCAGAACCGTCAACGGTTTTCGCTCGGCGGTTTTGCGTCCTGAAGGGAACATGGGGTCAAGGTAAACGACATCCGGCTCTAGGAAATTGCCGACTTCCTCGGGCAGCTCTGAATCATCGGCTTCATTCGATCGTGAAGTGAGCATCACCTTGAAAAGTTCAATACTGTCTGCGTTGATGAATTCGATCCGCATGAGAACCGCAGGCTGTTTCTCACCCACACCAAGTATCGCATCCCCGAGCAGGAGTGAAACCAGCTTATTCCGTTCAACGGCAAGAACCCGACAACCGATGCTGGCCAGCAGCCACGCGTCTTCACCGTAGCCTGCAGTCGCATCGATCACCGACGGTCGGTAGGGGTTACCTTTACGAATCCCCCATTGCCCTGGCCAGTGGCTGTCGCAGGCTGCGGCCCTGGGGTGAACTGCCATCGATCCTGCCCAGATCAATTGCCACGGGCTTGCAGCCGGCAAGGCCTTCCACCTGAGTGGTTACTCGCAACTCGACCCGTGAAGGAGTAATGGTAATCAGAGCCAGCTCGCCACCCGATTCAGGAAGCGGGGTTTTCAGTAACGGCAGGTTCAATTCTTCGGCGACCTGCGCGGCAACCTGCAGCAGTGCAGGATCGTTCGACGGATCGACACAGACACCTACCTTCACCTTGCCGGACGCGATCAGGATTGTATGTGTGGCTTTCTGTTGTTTCATGGCCCCTGCCCTCTTGCGTTTGTTTTTTCTGTTAACCGATTATACCGGTAATATACTGATCAGCCCTCACCCGCCTGTACCTGACCCTGGGCGGCCTGAGCTTCGGCGTCGGCAACCTGCTGCTCATAACGCCTTCGGTTGGTTCGGCCATCGATCAGGATAAAAACGCGATCCTGGTGGCGTTCGGGAATCAGGTCACTGACGGCCTGTCGTATCTGGCCCTGTTGCGTACGCCGCGACATATGCATCAGAACCACAGCTTCACAGTTACATCGATCCAGCAGGTGGACAATGTGCTCCAGGTGCAGGTGCTTACCAACGCTGGCCCGGCTGCGATGCTCGGATTCGATAAAGGTGCATTTGGTGATCAGTATTCTGCTGTTCAGCACATCCTCCCGCTCGAAGTGTTCACCGCACATCGTATCGCCTGTATAGGTAACCAGGGGCATTTCATGAACCTGGGTGATCTCATGCCCCTTGCTCTTCAGATCGACCAACTGTTCCTGCGGCATGCCGACAAATTCCGGCTTCAGCGAAAGCAGGCAATGGGCTGGGTAAGTCATCCAGATGGTTGATGCTTGGCCACAACACATCGGTCGTATGGGGCGAGGAGATCAAGGGTAGCGGGGGGTGAGGCAATGTGGTGATGTGTAGGGCGGGGTGGTGATATCAGGTTTATGTGAGGGCAGGGGTGGTGAGGGCAGAGGAGGTGTGTGGGTGGGTTATCTGGCGGGGGCGGTTTTGGTTGTGAGTGGTACCGGTGTGTGGCGGTTGTTTTTAAGTGCTTTACGGGGCGTTTTGTATAACTTATTTCGGACGTCGGGTTTTATCGGACGTTATCGTGCATGATTGTTGTGGTTATAAGCGCTTTTTGTTTAAAGCCTTTGCGTCTGCTTTGACGATATGTCCAACGATGTTATTGGTACTTATCTGCCGCGCTATACCGCCCTGAGCACCTACGTTCATCCGTCCGTTGTGTCGATGAGGCGGGATGAGAGGCAATGGTTTGGGCGGGTACGCAAGGAAGCGGATGTAATGAGAATGGCGGATGTATTGGAAAAGGGCATGGAAGCCGTATTGAATATGCGAGTACCGCCGAAGCGTT
>CAYRND010000111.1:0-13332 GCA_964425365.1 uncultured Phycisphaeraceae bacterium | reverse complement strand
CAGCAGACGCAAGCGTCTTTATATTATAGGCTTACAGCTTAAGTTCATGCCATTCTGTACACGACCTCTTTGTGTCCATGTGTTTCTGGGGTGCTACGTTACATCTGGTAATAAGGGGGGTATGGTATACTCGTACCTGCTTCAGCTCCCGTAGCTCAGAGGATAGAGCAACGGTTTCCTAAACCGTAGGTCGGAGGTTCGAATCCTCCCGGGAGCGTTTGTCTGTTTTCGAACGATTCTGAATCGTTTTAAAACGCATTGAAAACGCCTGTATTTTCTGCTGTTTTTCAAGCAGTCACTTCGTTTTGGTTTCCGTTCAATTTTGACCGTTCAGGCAGGTTGTGCGCCGCATTTTGCGTCACCTGATTCGGTTCATTGATTGCCTGCTTGAATGATCATCCGTCAGTTGCAGGTAGTGAGCTATGGCCACCGGCCGGCTGTTGCCTATTCACATGCAAAACACATGGATCTGGAATGATTCGGTCAGTTCCGTTTCCCGCGTGCCTGGCGCGTTCTGCCGGGGTTTCGGCCAGAAATCCAGCCATAACCGTCGGATGATCCGGAGCAACTATGTTGCCCTGACAGCCCCGTGTAATCTGAATAAGGCGTATCGTCGCTCGGCCGCGTTTTCCACAAATGGACATCGAAGAATGGACAGTTTAAGACTGATTGATACCTTATTGACTATGGCGCTGCAATTTCCCTCCATCCAGGAAATCATCGAGACTTATAACGACCCTCAGCAGATGCATGCCATGTCGGTTCATCTACCGATTGCCATTACCATCCTGGCACTGGTATTTCTGCTTCTGCTGGCGGTGAAATTCCGTAAGTCCATGGGACTCAGACTGGCGATCCAGTCTCTCTACCTTGTCGGCGCTGCCATCGCGTTCTTTACTGCACAGGCAGGTATCTCCGCTCATAACCAGATTCAGAACGCCAAAATCGGACTTACCAAAGCTGCACAAGATATCATGTACACTCATGAAGAACTGGGCGAGTACGTCTGGTTGGCACTGCTTATTCCGGGATTAGTTACAGGCCTGCTCAGCATCAAAAAGAAAGGGTGGTTCGCGCCGGCACTCGTCCTGTCGCTTATCTTTGCGACAGCATCGCTTGCCTATGTCGGCGTTGTGGCGCATTACGGCGGCAGACTGGTCTATGAACATGGTGTGGGGGTTCCCTGCGGGCCGAATAATATCGGTATTGTCGAGCTGGATGAAGCACCCGCGGTTGATGAAAAGCGTGAGATGCTGGAAGGCATAGATCCTGTCGATCAATCAACCCGATAGATGTCGGAACGTGCCGGAATTTCACCGACAATGTGCTGGCGGGTGTCGATTCCGCCGAGTATAATAGAGTAAGTTCTTTGATAATCTGGGGCCGACTGGTATCGACCGGACAGGGAAGGTTTGTGGTCGCGTGTCGAGGTTGCACGTTGGCCTCGTTAAACAACGTGCACAACAATAATTGCCAACGATAATGCAATCGCTGGTAGGATCGGCTTCGCGCCGGTCGCCCTGGCTGCCTGATCGCAGCCGTGTCTTAAGGCCGCTTGCCTGCGGCGACATTAAGGCAAAAGACCAGCAGGCTCGTCCAATGGCGCCGCCCTGGCGTCGGCGGATTAAATAAATACCAGGGCTGGGCCGCTCGGAGGGTGTCGATGTTCGACCTGCGGCCGAGATCAAACCATCGACTACACACGTAGAAGCTACTTGCCGACTGTCACGGGACGGGGGTTCGAATCCCCCCGGCTCCATTGCAAATCCAAATCCATTTGATCATATCACGGTGTCATTCTATGTTGGCCGTGATATAGGTATTTTACTTCTGCCGTCTCCCCGCACGAACCGAGGTGATTGTGGCGTTTCTCATCAATTGGCTGACAATGGTACTGGTCATTGGAACGGTCGTCCTGGCGTCAGCGTCATTGTTAACGCTGTTGCCGCATACCGGCCGGCCGGGGCGTCGTCTGTCGCAACGGTTCAGCAGGTCGCCCTGGCTTGATGCGATCCTGTCGTTATTCACCTGGGTACCGTGGTTGATGGGCGGCCTCATCATGGGATGGCCAGGTCTGGCGGCCGCGCTATTCGGTCAGATTTCAGCCCTGTACCTCTGGATACTGGGGCATGAGTTGCTCCACCGTCATGCGGCAGACGGGGCCAGGTTGGTTAAAGTCCATCACCGTCTGGTCGGTCCCTGGCCGAATCAATTGTCCTTATGGCTGACACTGGTGGCTCTGCCGGGATTCTGGCTGGTGCGACTTCTTGAGGTGTTGGCCTATCCCGTTCTGATCCGGCTGCTGGATTTCCCTCGCTATCGGCACAGCGAATGGATCAATCTCAGTCGACATAAGGTGCAGGACCTTGTCGGGCATGACCTGGTATGGTGCCTGTATTGCGACTGGATGACCGGCGTATGGGCACTGGGTACGGAAATGCTTCGTAACGTTGAAAGTTTCTGGTGTCCGATCCAGTTTCCCGACGAAACGAAAAACCATTCCAGCAGCATTGATTTCCCTGATGCGGCAAACGGCTGGATACCACCTGACGCCTCCGTTGCCGAAGCGGCTGAACTGGTCGATGCCATGTACCGCGGCGGCAGGCGATCATGGTTCGGGCACCCTGATCGTCGCATCGAGGGTGTCAGCGAACCCTTGTGGAAACGTCGTTTATCTGTTTGTGATGCATGTGACATGGCCGACTGCATGATGAAACGGCTCGAACCCTGTGAACGTCAGGCACGGGCAAAACGTATCGGACTGGTCTGTCCGGAAGACAGGTGGCCCGACCCGGTGGCGCCTCTGTAAAACGGTAGTGCCCGGCACGGGCTTTGATAGCGTTTACGGCCATCACCAAAAACAATACGGAATCATTTCTGATAGTAGCCGGGCATGGGGCAGCCCAGTTTCTTCCATTGGTCAGTCACGGCCTGCATCTTGCCGGCGGAGTTCAACATGTGCAGTTTGCGACGGACCATTTCGATGATCGCATCACGGGCGGGTCCCAGATATTTACGTGGATCGAACTCGGCCGGCTTGCCGGCAAAGACTTCCCGTATCTTCGCCGTCATAGCGAGTCGAAGGTCCGTATCGATGTTCACTTTGCAGACCCCGTATTTCCGAACCGCCATGGCGATCTGGTCTTCAGGAACGCCGCGTGCATTCGGCATGCTTCCGCCGTATTGATTGATCAGATCGATAAATGCCTGCGGTACGCTCGATGACCCGTGCATGACAAGCGGCAGGCCCGGACAGGTCTTCATGATCTGCTCGATCCGATCGAACGCCAGCTTGGCTTCATGTTTGAACTTGTAAGCGCCGTGACTTGTCCCGATGGCGACGGCGAGCGAATCGATCTTCGTCTGCGTGTAAAATTCCGCCGCTTCATCCGGGTTGGTCAGGAACTTGTCGATCTGCTTTTCATATTCTTCGGCGTCCAGTCCGACAACGTCTTCTTCGATTCCGCCGAGCATACCCAGTTCGGCCTCGACCACGACACCTGCTTCGTGAGCCAGTTTGACCGTCTCGGCCGTCAGTCGGATATTTTCTTCAAAGGCGTGATGCGAACCGTCGATCATGACGCTTGTATAACCGTCCGCGATGCATTCACGGATCAGGTCGATGGTATCACCGTGGTCACAATGAACGGCGATCGGGATATCAGGATATTCTTCAACGCAGGCATCGATAATTTTCCGGAGAAACCGGATATTGGCATACTGCCTGGCGCCTTTGGATATCTGAAGAATACACGGGCTGTGCTCCGCCGCGCAGGCTTCGATGATGCCCTGGGTGATTTCCATATTGTTCACATTGAACGCGCCGATACCGAAGCCGCCCTCGTAAGCCAGATCGAACATGGGTTTGGTAGTCATGAGCATGGCTGATGCTCCTTGTCAGAAAACAGGTTCGTAAAAAAGAAAAACGGCACTGCCAAAGGACAGTGCCGCCGGGATATTCGTCCTTAGCAAGAGCATAGATTACGCGATAGTGATCGAATCGTCGAGGTAGACGTTCTGAATCGCATTGAGCAGCTTGACGCCTTCATCCATCGGGCGTTGAAAGGCCTTTCGGCCCGAGATCAGCCCCATGCCACCTGCCCGCTTGTTGATGACCGCCGTACGCACTGCCTCGGCCATATCGCCGGCGCCAGATGAAGCGCCGCCCGAGTTGATCAGCGGGCTGCGGCCCATGTAGCAGTTGGCGATCTGGTAGCGGCACAGCTCGATCGGATTGTCCGCCGGTGTCAGGTCGGAATACACTTTCTTGTGGGTTTTGCCGAACTTGACCGCATTGTAACCGTCGTTGGTTTCGGGCAGCTTCTGCTTGATGATATCCGCCTCGATCGTTACACCGAGGTAATTCGCCTGGCCGGTCAGGTCCGCGGCAACGTGGTAATCCTTATCTTTCTTGAATTCATTGTTTCGCAGGTAACACCACAGAACCGTGACCATGCCCAGTTCATGGGCACGCGAGAAGGCAATAGATACTTCCTGTATCTGACGTGTTGCTTCATCGGAACCGAAATAGATCGTGGCGCCTACAGCTACGGCGCCCATTTCGAACGCCTGCTCGACCTGCGCGAACATGATCTGATCGAACTTGTTCGGATAGGTGAGCAGTTCATTGTGGTTCAACTTGACCAGAAACGGAATTTTGTGAGCGTATTTGCGGCTGACCGCACCCAGTACACCGAGCGTCGAGGCGACGGCATTGCATCCGCCCTCGATCGCGAGCCGGACTATATTTTCCGGATCGAAATAAATGGGATTCGGGGCAAAGCTTGCACCCGCCGAATGTTCGATGCCCTGATCCACCGGCAGGATCGAAACATAGCCGGTATTGGCCAGCCGGCCGGTATTCAGTAGCATCTGAAAATTGCGCATTACCTGTGGAGACCGGTCGGAATGAGCAAGAACACGATCTACAAAATCCTGGCCCGGCAGATGCAGTTGTGACTTGTCAAAACCCTTTGCCTGATAGCTGAGAAGCCCCTCTGCTTCCGCACCAAGCAGTTCCTGGATATTTGTCGTTTCAGTTGCAGTTACCATAGCTCTTGTTCCTTTAATATCATGTACTGGTTAACTCATGAATCCGGCAGCCGGGCGGATACGTCCCGCTGCGGGCGGGTTACGCGGGTCGGCATTGTATCAGAAAAGACCCGTATGGTAATGTCGTGTGCCAATGTAAAATCGGTATAAAGGCTTCGTCAATGAACCGGAATCGCGATCTAAAGCAGAACAAGTCGCAAATTATTAAAAATACAGGAATTACAAGCCCGAAAGGCTTTCGTGCCGCAGCGGGGACCTGCGGTATCAAACCTTCAGGTTCGCCTGACCTTGCCCTGATCGTCGCCGACAGGTCGTGTTCCGCTGCCGGGGTGTTTACACGTAATCGTATCCCCGGCGAACCGGTTAAAGTTTCGAAAAAACATCTTCGAACCGGCTTCAGCCGGGCAATCATCTGCAACAGCGGCGTATCGAATGTCTGTACCGGCCGAACAGGCAAACAGCACGCTGTCGAAATGTGCCGACTCGTCGCCGGAGGTATCGGATGTGATGCGAAGGAGGTGCTGGTCTGTTCCACGGGGGTGATCGGTGTGTTGTTGCCGATTGACAGAATCACAGCGGGCATCACCGATCTATGCTCACGACTGGATCGCGGTGCGAGTGCAGATCGCCAGGTGGCACGGGCGATCATGACCACGGATCTTGTTACCAAGACCGCCGCGGCAAGCATCAGGATCGGCGGAAAAACCGTTACCATCGCCGGTGTCGCCAAAGGTTCCGGTATGATCTCGCCCGACATGGCCACCATGCTCTGTTTCATTACAACCGATGCTGCAATCACACCGCGTTGTCTTTCCGCCGCACTCGGGCACGCCGTTGATAACAGCATGAACCGGATCAGTGTCGATCAGGACACCAGTACCAGTGATTCGGTACTCGTTCTGGCAAGTGGATTGGCAGGTCACCGTGTCATCAACCGCGCCGGCGGCAATGGTTTTCATTGTTTTCGCGATGCGTTGACGGAAGTCAGCCGCGATCTTGCGACACAAATCGTACGCGATGGTGAAGGTGCCACCCGGCTGTTCCGCGTTCACGTCAGCGGCGCTCGAGATGAACGTGACGCCGATCGAGTCGGAAGAACTGTAACGGGAAGCCCGCTGGTTAAAACAGCGATTCATGGCGGCGATCCGAACTGGGGACGTATCGTCATGGCTGTCGGACGCAGCGGCGCTGCGGTTAAACCGTCACAATTATCCGTATCCATCGGAGACCAAGCGGTGTTCTTTCAAGGGCAACCTGTCAACCCGTCGCCACGGGACATGAAACAACTCGAACGCATCATGCAGCGTAAGGAAGTCGATATTCATATCGATCTCGGTTCGGGCGGGAGTCAGGCATTATGGCTTGGATGCGATCTTTCCCGTCAATACGTTGCGATCAACGCTGACTATACCACATGAAAAAGCCGATTGGTTGTCGACGGAAGAATCAAACTGATCCGATCCGTCCATTAACATGCTGTTGCTCAACAACAACCGACCAGTTTGCGTAGCGATCGATCAGGCTTCCTGTATTTTTTACGTTCAGAAATGGATAGGGAAAGATGAGTCGTCTTGTTTCCCGTCATGCTTATTTTTCCTATTTTAACACGTGAAGCAACGGTAATTGTGTTTATTGGTACAATAAAATTTGATTTGTCAGAAGTTTACAGGGCAATAAAGTGAAATTCGCTGGTTACGTGGTGTGTCAAATAAATTTGCAGCCGATCAGGGAAAACACGAAGGGATCATGGCATTCAGGGCTTGCTAATAAAGTTTCATCATGTATACTGTATATGATTAACGGTTGAAGAGCCTTTGAGGTTCGTTCAAAAGTTATCGATTTTGATGACCCTGTTTTCACATTGAAAGGACTCAATGCGGATGAGGGCAGATCAGTGTATTCGTGAAAGACATGAACTCGGTAGAATCAAGAATGATAACGGGGTGCATGAGCATTTATCTGTGACATATGCACAATTTCGGAAAGCAGCAAATCACGGAATTCTATCAGATTTTTTGGAGGCGTAGAAGATAATCAGGACAGCTAAAAAAGTCTTTGTCGCCTGAACATGCGCCGATACAGGCGGCGATAAAACGTATGCCAGGAAGAACTGAAAACTGAAGGAGGGAAGTACCCCTGGA
Organism: uncultured Phycisphaeraceae bacterium; assembly: GCA_964425365.1. Classification (GTDB taxonomy): domain Bacteria; phylum Planctomycetota; class Phycisphaerae; order Phycisphaerales; family Phycisphaeraceae; genus CAYRND01. Next base: position 6,139 of record CAYRND010000111.1, on the reverse strand, counting down.
GATGGAGGGTTGACGGGACAGGATCAACTAACCGAAAACGGATACCCGCCTTCCTAGACGAACTGGATGGGAATGTCTGTTAAAAGAGACTTGAGCATGATGAAACAGATGAAAACAGGCATTACGAAGAAGAGAACGGGATACAGGCGGCATGCAGGAATTTGCATGGATGGCGGGGAGATGCAGGAATCAGTGTGGATAAAGTATTGATTTTCGGTTAAGCCTGTGACGCTAACAGAAAATTTACTGAAAGGAGGTAAGCTACAGGGGCAGAGAGAAAAGATCAGTGAATACGAGAAGATCAGGTTTACGTAAAGTCGTGGAGTGAGCTGAAATTATCCAACTCGTCTTTCCCTGCGGGTAACTGAGGCTCACGACAGGTAAGTTTTATTGGAAGGGAAAATCAAGGACGTAGTAAATGAGATCCACAAGAATACTCTTAACAACATGTTTAGTGCTGATCATGGCCGCTATGGCGTTTGGTACTGACTTCAGTTCGTTCATTGACACTGATCCGGGTGCACCGACACCTGGCGCTGATTCAAAGGGTGCCTGGCTGCAACAGGACAAAAATCGATACGGACCCTACGAAGCAGTCTGGTATCTGGACGATTTCGGCTACACCGGTGATATCAACAACACGGGCAATTCGAGTATCAATCACTGGACAGTCTATTCTTACGGTGCGTTCGACGGCGACCACTTCTCGGGTACTGACACGACACCCAATGTGTCAGATCAGTGGTCGAAGGTCTATAAAGATCTTGCCGGTCCGAATGAAACCTCCGGCGCAATCAACATCAACGACTATTATGTGACGTTGTACATGAACATGAAGACCGATAACCAGACTGCCGGGTCGGATGAAAACGCTCGGGCCGAGATTTCGATGGGTTATGAAGGCCCCAGCCCGGCGAATTACAGGGATCCGCTTCCCCGTATCATCTCCGGCCTCTTCTCACCCACTGAAATCGTCAGTCAGGGTTGCGATGAAGTCTCGACTTATCCCGGCGAACACCTGAATCCTGGTTATGATGTTGCACTGCCTGAATCTTCACCGGGCGTACCTTATTTCGACAGCTCCAGTACGTATCGCACCGCCGGTTACACCATCGGTGTGCATCCGAGCGATGCCAATGTCGTTGTGATGGAAAACTTCTACGAAGACCCGGCCAACCAGGATAAATATCTCTATGAGCCTGGTACTCGCAGCAGTTACGGAACCTATAATCCGGACACTGAAGAATCCGAGGATTTCACAGATGGTGGTCTGATTGAAGACACCAGCACAGGCCTTCCGGTTTATACTTCGACTTCTGATCCCGCCATTCGTGAACTCCGAACCATCGGTGTTCTCGATCGTCATGCCGGTGCGTTTGATGGCTGCTACGTTGACAGTATCATGGTCACCGTGATGGATCGTGCAGCACTTACCGGTGATATGGGCGGCGATTTGAACTATGACGGTTTCGTCAATGCCCCTGACCTGACGAGACTTCTCGCCAATTACGGCATGTGGCCGAATTCTCCGAATATTGAAAAGACCGAGGGTCTGGCCAGTCGCTGGGATGGCGATACCAACGAAGACAATCTTGTCAATGCCCCTGACCTGACCAAACTTCTTGCTACCTATGGCAATGTTTACAGCGGCTTAACCCTTGAAAGCGAACCGACGACTGCGCCGGAACCGGCCAGTCTGGCGATAATCGCTCTGGGCAGCCTGCTTGCTTTGCGTCGTCGTCGTAATGCCTGAGAAGGCATGCGTTTATGTTAATTGCGGCCGCCTGCGTAAAAGACGGTTGCATAGTTGGAAACTTTGATGTATACTGTGTTTGGATTAGCCTTACCTTTGGGAGATGCCTTTCTTTAAGGAGATTAGGAAATGAGAAATGTATTAATCGCGTTAGTTCTCTTAGTTTGTGTCGGCAATGCATTTGGTGCATTGGCAACCGTTTACATTGAGCCGTTCTCTGAGTTCGGCGGAACCACTGCGAATATCTATGTCCAGGCTGATGCCGCCAGCACATATGGTATTTCCGCTTATGGTGTTGCGTTCGATACCTCATCCGGCCGTGTTGATTACGGTCTTGCCGCCAATAACAAGGGTGATGGTCAAGCCCGTTACACGACCAATCTTGGTCCGATCGGCGCTCGTCCGCGTTCAGCGCAGGGCTTCGGTGTTACCGCTGGTGGTACAACTGATATTGTAGCCGGCCAGAATCCGGATCCCAACCCGCCGCTGCTCGGCGCCGGTATCATTCCGGATCTGGGACTTCCTTCACCGGCGTACTACAGCTCAGGTGCTCTTGCTCCTGATATTCAGGTCAACGAATCAGACGGCCGTATCTTCATCGGTTTTGTTTATTCGTCCTCAGTGACGGATCTGTCACCTGGCAGCCCGATGCTTGACGCCGGCTGGTGGGTCAATTACTCGGCTTCGTCAATTGGTGTTTACACGTCTGCCGACGGCTCAACACAGTCTGACCTGACTGGTGACATCCCCGACGTTGATTACATCGTCGTTCCTGAGCCCGCTTCGCTGGCTCTGATGGGTCTCGGCGGTCTGCTGCTTGCCTTCCGTCGTCGCTGATATTTCGACTGCGGATAGATGAGCTGAGCGTCAAACAGGACGCGAAATTGCTGACAAAAGACGACCCCCTTTTCAGGGGGTCGTCTTGTTTTTCAAGCTTGTTTTTACACAGTGCCTGTGGTCTTCATTCTGCATGTCAAGACGCTACATATCGTAGCTTTCCAGTATTTTCCCGATCTGATGAGCCGGTTGCTCATGATCCTCAACAAGATGGGCATGCCAGCCACGTTCAGCGGCGGCTTCGATATGCCTGGCGACATCATCGAAGAACAGGATGCCCTCGGGTGGTATGCTGGTCGTTCGCTCGACATATTCATAGATCGCAGGATCGGGTTTTCGGCTATGGATGAGATGACTGGCGAACCGGTAATCGAGCCGGTACATCAGCAGGTATTTGGGATCGTCCAGTTTTGTCATCAACCGCCAGTGTCGTTGATTGGTATTTGTCAGACAAGCGGCCTTGACACCTGCCTGTCTGACACGATCAATGAGCTGGATTGTCCCAGGATAAGGTCCTTTCAGGTAGGCATCCCAGACCAGCCCCACCTGCTCGGGCGTCATACGGACGATTCTGCCCACCTCCTGGGTGAACTGGCCAGGACGAAGACTACCCAGTTCTTCCTTAATCGCCCATTGCCCGATATTCTCGAGCGTCTCAGGTGACCGGAGCTCTGCGGGCGGCGGCTTATCCGCCGCGAAGCAGGCGTCGGCGAAGGTGTTGCATATGCGAATCAGCACCCGGCCGAGATCAAAGCAGACGAGTTGTATCGGGGTTTCTGCCATGGCTGTTGGTGAATATTGTTAACTTTTTTGCCCCATTCGTCCAATTTCAAAACATGGCAGGCCTGAAGAATCATCTGGTATCCGGGTGAATTCTCCTGCCGGTATTTGTCAATTTGCCTGTTCACTGCCGGCGGTTGATCATCAACAGGGAGGGTCGAAGTGCCGGTTCAACTTCGCAGTTGCCCGTCGCCGTAGGCGACCCATTTAGAGGTTGTCAGATCTTCGGCCCCCATCGGGCCTCGGGCATGCAGTTTGTCGGTACTGATACCGATTTCCGCGCCCAGGCCATACTGATTCCCATCGGAGAAGCGTGTGGAACAGTTCACAAAGACATTGGCCGAGTCGACCTGTCTGACAAACTGGTTCGCTGCCTTGAGGTCACGTGTCACGATTGCATCGGTATGCCGGGAGCCATACCGATTGATGTGCTCAATTGCCTGTTCGATGGAATCGACGACTCGCACGGCCATAATCAGGTCAAGATATTCCGTATGCCAGTCCGCATCGGTGGCGCCAGCGGCTTCTGAAAACAGTCTGCAGGTCGCTTCATCACCGCGAATTTCGACGTTCCTTTCGGCGAGCTGTTTGCAGATGCCCTGGAGCAGTCCGTCTTCCGCCGCCTGTCTGTGAATCAGAAGTGTTTCGGCGGCGTTACAGACACCGGGTCGCTGGGTTTTGGCATTAATCGCGATCTGAATCGCCATATCCGGATCCGCATGGCTGTCGATATACAGGTGACAGTTGCCCGCATAATGCTTGATCACAGGAATATGTGCCTGTTCCACCACAGCCCGTATCAGCGATTCTCCCCCACGCGGGATGCACAGATCGATTTGTCCTTCCATCTTGAGCAATCGTCCCACAGCCTCACGTTCGGTTGTCATGACAAGCTGAACGGTATCGGGATCGAGTCCGACCTTGGTGATCGCTTCACGAATACAAGCGGCAATGGCATGATTCGAGTGAATCGCTTCTTTACCACCCCTGAGGATGACACTGTTTCCGCTTTTCAGGCAGAGCGCCGCGGCGTCACAGGTCACATTCGGGCGCGATTCGTAAATAATCAGGACCACGCCGATGGGGACGCGGACTTTCTCCAACCGGATGCCGTTGGGCAATACCCGTCCTTCAACCACCATCCCGACAGGATCGGTCTGCTGTATCACCTGTTCCAACGAATCGACCATCGATTGAATTCGTTTTTCGGTCAGTTCAAGCCGGTCGAGCATCGCCGTGGACAGGCCCGCTGCTTTCCCCGCGTCAAGATCGATCTGATTGGCATTTTTCAGTGCATCGGTCCGTTGGGACAGCAGCTCAGCCATGCATCGCAGCGCCTCATTCCTCCTGGTGCCGTCTGCGATACTTACCTGACGTGCGGCGGCTTTCGCCTGATCAGCCAGTGTCAGGCAATACTGGCCGATATCCTTGAATTCGCCGGTGTTCAGAGACTGATTATTGACAGGTCCTGTCACATGCCTCTCCTTTAAAACCATGGATTCTGAAAAACATCTTTGCAATCGCTCTAAAAACGATCCTGCCGGGTATGAGCGAAAAACGCTATATTAACCTGACAATAGCGGTAAATCCAACGTCCGGAGAAAGCGGTTCTGCCGTGAAAGATAGCATGCCTCCTGGCGTAGTGAACAGGACGCCGTGGCGAGACGAGAGTGGTACCGGACAGTAGTGAAGAAATAGTGGTGGGGTTATTCACGTGGTCTGACTTGAAGTGGAACGCGAGGCAGTGGCGAATCGACGGCAACTTCGGCCGGGACGATAATGGACAGTGGCGCCGATTCGATACCGCTTTCCAGTTCATCCGCTGTCGGCCGGAGTTCAGCCCAGACCTTGATCTGATTGTTTCGTATCTTATCGATCACATCGCTGGGTCCGCTCAGCTTGATGTCCCGCACCACCATCTGTTCTTCTGGCAGGTCGATATTGTAACGTTTGAGCAGCATAGGCGGGGCATTGATATGGATGGGAATGCTTGTCAGCTTGAGCGAGTCGGTCTGTTTGCGAATCGTGAAGGTAACGGTAACGGACGGTTGTGACAGATTGACAAATTCATCTTCCATTTCGAACGGCAATGCGAGCGGAACGGTCAGCGTGTGCGGCACATTGACTTCCAGATTTGACAGTTCCGTTTCATTCAAATCGGCAATCAGTTTGAAACCATTGGTTCTGTCAGCCAGGCCGGCGGGCAGGCGAACCGGAATTTTCATGGGTTCGATCGTCGGGGGCTGGGCGAACTGGATATCGATTATGTCAACCGGATCAAGTACGATTTCCATGTCACGTGTTACAATCGGTTCGACCCTGATTTCCAGCGTCGCCGGCGTGGTTTCGATATTGGTAATGCCCAGGTCACCCAACCTGGAAGAGGCCAGAATATCGCGGAGAACGACCACCTGGTAGGGCGAATCGGTCATCTTATCGGTGACCACGATTTCCAGTGTGTTTTTCGTTACCTGCTGGACCAGTTGAAACTGTCCGCTCGAAGCTTCAAAACGCATCAGTACACGGACTGGTTCCTGAGGTTCGATGGCAAGGTCCTGGCCTTCGGGCGAGACGAATTTGATCTGAACGGGGTGATTGGTATACGGTTTGACATTTTCACCTTCTGCATACAACCAGATGAGAATGGTGATGATGGTAACCGCCAGTATGGTTTCGAGTTTTTCACCGATCACTTGATGGACTCGCTCAATCTGCCGGTTTTGCCGGTAATCAGTTCCGATCCGGTTACCGATGCCACCGACTCGGTAT
>CAYRND010000110.1:0-13481 GCA_964425365.1 uncultured Phycisphaeraceae bacterium | reverse complement strand
CCCCGGTGGTAAACTTGAGCTTTTATAGCGCTGTAGTGTTAGTCGGATGAACCAAAAATCACGTCTTCCAAGCAGTCATGGGTAAGCCTTGCTTACCCATGACTGCCTTTTACTGTTAATAACTACTTCCCCGTGATTTACGAACTTTTTAATCCGTTATCAGCAATTCGCAATCTGTTAATCTTGATCTATGAACACGTCTACTGAACAATCCCCTCTGTCAGTTTCATGAAAGCCGTTTCAAGATTGACCTTCTCTTCCTCGAGACGCGTCAACGCATAACCTGAATTGATAAGCCGCTGGGCAATCCTCGCGGGAATATCATCTCGCTTTTCAAGCGTTACGCGGATATGCTCGTTTTCAAGTACCACATTCGTCACACCGTCGATCTGTTTGATAAGCTCACCCGCTGCATCGTTGCGGGACGCCACCCCGACGCGAAGCACAATACCCGTCTGGGCGCGATCGAGTATATCCTGCATCGTACCCGTAAATTTCAGTTCGCCCTTCTCGATAATCCCGACCTTGTTACACAAATCGGCCAGTTCCAGCAGAATATGCGAGCTGATGAGAATGGTCTTGCCCAACCGGTGCAGTTCTTTGAGCAGTTCACGTATCTCGATCCTCGCTCGGGGATCAAGACCCGACGCCGGTTCATCCAGTAGAAGAACCTTCGGATCATGAAGCAGCACACGCGCAATACTCAGACGCTGTTGCATCCCACGCGATAAGGAATTCACTTCCGCGTCGACTTTATACGACAGGTCCGTCAGATCGAGCACATCACTGATCACCTGCTTCCGCTGCTGACCGTGAATGTTGTAGCTGGCGGCGAAAAACGCAAGGTACTCCTCCACCACCATGTCCTCGTACGATCCGAAATAATCCGGAACATAACCGATGATGGACCGAACCTGCCTGGCGTTCACCGGCCCGACGGACAGCCCGTCGATCCGTGCTTCGCCCCACGTCGGCTTCAACAGCGTCGCCAGAATCTTGATCGTCGTCGTCTTGCCTGCACCATTCGGACCGATGAACCCGAAACAGTCTCCCTGCTCGATTTCTAAATTCAGATTCGCTAACGCCATCAGCTCACCGTAACGCTTCGTCAGATTCACCGTCTGGATCATCGGCATGGTCTATTCATCCTCCTCGAAGTCATATATCCATCGTACCATCGTCCAGCCGGTCGACTCGACCGTACGCCCGTTCACACTCACCGGAATAGGCAGACTGCTGTTCTCGATATGACCGATCACGATCAGTCTCCGGCCGGCGATCAGCGGGGTGATATCCATGTTATCATCAAGATACCGCGTATAGAACGGCGGTAAACTGAAGGTTTCACTCTGACTGAACAGCGGCGGGGGCAGGGCGTCATAGAAACTGAGCATCTCCAGCTTCTGGATCATGTACTGACGCGAACTGCTGTCGGTCGCGCCTGTCTTGAATTCTCCCATCAGACGACCGAGAAAGCCTTCGTCCTGCCACTTCCGATTACTGTCGAAAACCAACGGCGGAATGACAAGCTTATCCGCCTGTGCCGGCAGACGAACCTTGAGCGGCCGGCCGGGACGCCACTCGCCGATTCGCCAGACATGGGGTACGCGATGGTTCTGACGGTGAGGATCGTCATAACAATAAACCAGTAGCACATCCTCAAGCGGGGCGGGAAGATCATGTGTCAATTCACCCACCGGCCAGCGACTGCCCGGCCGGCCCGTCAGCTTCAATCTGCCCTGGGGCAAATACCACGGCTGAGCGAGGCCGCGAACCTCACGATCGACATACCCCAGGTAATCCACCTTGAACTGCTTCGTGGTACTACGGTACGGTACACTCACTCCATCCGGACGGGTCGATTCGATGGTGTACTGCTGCGTATCAAGAAAACCGCCGGACAGATCTCGCTCCATACCCGGACTGCTGATCAAATTGATTTCATCTTCTTTTGTCGGCTCCAGCATAATATCTGCCCGCCCGAATGTCGGTATGAATATCGATTGCCACGACCGGGCATGCACCAGGCCCGTTCCCGCATCAGCATCGAGGACAGTGAAATGAATTATCCGCATCTTTCCGGGTCTCATCAGAAAAGCACCACCCCACGTCAATACCGAAAACAGACAGATCACAGTCAAAAACACCAGCCAACTGTGCATCGTCATCTGTCGACGCTTGAGTACCAGAAAAGAAAGCGGCCCCGACGTCAGCCAGTAAAGCGAAAAAACCAGAATGATCAGCAGCAGCGTCATACCAACCGTATTCCGCATCGCCAGCAGGCCGGGAACGAACTTGCCCAACGGATGACGGGGACAGTACTGTGGATTCACCATACTCTTACTCTGCAATGCCGACTCAATAGCCTCGCGTGTATACGCCGGTGATTGCCAGTGAAAAATATGATTCCATATCCGATACCGGCCCGAAGGCATGCCCATCGCCGCCAGTCGATGATCCACCAGGTCTACGCCGATCAACGTCACCCGGCCGAAACCGTAGCGACGGCTGATAAGATACGGACGATCGTCCCGGTCGGTCGCTATCACCGCCACCGGATCTGACGGATCTATATCGAATACCGTATAGTCCAGCGGCACAGGCTCGATCGTTGCAATATGACCCAGTTCAAGCGGCGGTAACTGTTGAACCTGCTTCATCCGGTCCTTGCCGACCGGCAGAAGATCGGCCAGGCCGGACTCCGTCCAGCTCTGTCCGACAACAGGTAGACTGATCACCAGATGACCACCCCGACGTACCCACTGACGAACCGCACGCTGACTCTCGACGGTAAAGCCCGCATCGATCGGTTCTCCTCCTTCACGCGTCCAGATCAATGAGCGATAGCCCGCAAGGCCATACCAACGGTCAGGTAAATTCGACAGGGTCAGACCGGTTGACACTTTCACCACTTCGTGACGGGTTTCAGGATAACTGTAGGGTGACAACCCGATCTCCTGATAACCGAGCAGACCGATCAGTGTGCTGTTGCCGTGGATCACATCAAACGGCTTGCATTCGCCTGCCTGCAAGTGTTGACCTGTCTCCTGGTCGACAATCTGTATCTTCCAGCCGTCACCTTTCAGAAATCCCGCGTGGATCGAACCGTACAACCAGACATGCTGAACGCGATTCGGGTTCAGAACCACATGACGCTCCGAGATGACCATGTCGCCGTCCGCGTCTTCAAACAGCCAGCGGCAGATAACAGGCCGGTTCACCCCCGAGCGATTCTGAACCGTTATTCGAAGCGGCATCCACTGACCCGTTCTGACAACACCACCTAGACCGATCAGCTCAGGTTGAAACGACAACACGATATCGCCGACCATCTGAGCTCTCGCCGCGACAGTCAGAGACAACACCAGTACGGCCGCGAAAAACACGTGAATATGACGGAACATCTTCATAAGTGTATCCATTTGTCCGATGGCAGGCACACCGCTATGCCTGGGCCGATAATACGGCCTTGCAATCCTCGTATTTGCAATGATTTACAACCTGAAAGCCTCGCCTAAAATGCTGGACGTTTCATGCCGATAATATCCCTGTCGAACATGACGCAACTGCACCTCATCCTGTTGGTCGTCGGTGTGATGGGATACATACTCATCACCACCGTACTCTATATTCTCACCAGTTGGATCAAGAACCACCTCGATCGCCATATGCTGATCGTGGAGTCGAAAACACGTCGTATGGAATATATGAAATCTCTGATCGACCGGGCCAACAGCGTCTGATGAGTTTCTGGTATCCTAACGGGTATGTCCAGACTCACCATCATCAACGGCCGTGTGATAGACCCTGCTAATCAGATTGACCGACACACCGACCTGATCGTCGAAGACGGACGCATCCACGCCATTACCGACGAACCACGCCCCGAAGATCTCGGCGGCAATCTGGTATTCGACGCTTCTGGCTGTATTGTCTGCCCAGGCCTGATCGATGTACATGTCCACCTCCGGGAACCCGGGCAGGAAGAAAAGGAAACCATCGCCACAGGCGCAGCAGCAGCCGTGGCGGGCGGTTTCACCAGCGTATGCTGCATGCCGAACACCACTCCCACCATCGACGACGACAGCCGGGTCGAGTTCGTCTATCGACAGGCTCAGATTGCCGACCTGGCCAATGTCTTTCCCATCGGTGCAGTGACCAAGCAGCGTAAAGGCAAGGAGCTCGCCGAGATCGGTATCATGGCTCAGTGCGGCGCCGTCGGGTTCAGCGACGATGGCTGCGCTGTCGCCTCGGCCGCGCTCATGGCGAGGGCACTCGCCTATGTCGGCATGACCGGCAAAGTATTCATGCAGCACTGTGAAGATCCCGAACTCGGCGGCGGTGCCATGAACGCCGGCCTGCTGGCCACGCGGCTCGGACTCACAGGCACGCCTCGCGTCTCCGAGGAACTCATCATCCAACGGGATATACTTCTCAACCGTCACCAGCACTTCGCCACACGCTATCACATCCAGCATGTCAGCAGCGGCGGAAGCGTCGAACTCATACGGCAGGCGAAGGCCGATCTCTTCGGCCACGATCAGATCACCGCCGAGGCCACTCCGCATCACCTCCTGCTCACCGAACAACAGTGCACGGATTACAATACGAACTTCAAAATGAACCCCCCACTACGCGGCAGCAGTGATATCGAAGCACTACTCGCAGGGGTCAAAGACGGCACAATCACCATACTCGCAACAGACCATGCACCGCATACACAGGAGGAAAAGGAACTTGAATTCGCAGCGGCACCCTACGGAATCGTCGGCCTCGAAAGCGCGCTGCCGCTCTATATCAAGGCACTCATCGAGACGGAGACCATCGACTGGCCGGCATTGATCGCCATGATGACTATCAATCCCGCCAAACTCTGCCAACTCGAGAAACGCGGTACATTCGACCTCGGCGCCCACGCCGATATCACGATCATCGATCCCTCGCAAACTTGGACCATCGACGTCAATGACTTCGCAAGTAAAGGTCGAAACTGCCCCTTCCACGGCTGGAAAGTCAACGGACAGGCTATCGCCACCATCATCAACGGTAAAATCAAACTCGCACGTGACAGTGAAAGAATCAAAGGTAACATCAACGACCCCATCGCCGAAACGCCCACTCAACTGTTACAACTGTAGCCCCGGCTTATTCCTTTGACGAACAGCCGTTTCGCTATCAAAAACCGCTAACACTCAATAATAACCTACAATGACACCCCTTCCGCCATCCGTTGACCGGCCGCATCCACCCCCTTCGAGGCTGCAATCATGTCACCTGAATTCTGCATACCAGGTTGAACCAGCGGCCCATGCGGCTTGCCGGCCTCTTCACGCAGCATCGCTTCTGCCTTCGCATTCAAATAACCACTGAATACCATCGCACGAATCGTCGCTATCATGCCGCCTATTCCGCTGAACGTATGCGACACCGCCGACGGCTCATGACCGCAATGAACCATGCACTGCTGGCAGGCCCGGTTGCCCGACATCCTGCCGTAACTTTCCCAGTCCGTCGTCTCCATCAGCTCCTCAAATGAATCCGCATAGCCGTCCTGCAGCAGATAACACGGACGCTGCCACCCGAAGATGTTGTACGTAGGACTGCCCCACGGGGTGCACTCGAAATGACGCAGCCCCATCAGGTACTCGAGAAAAAGCGGCGACTGATTGAATCGCCAACTTCGCTTGCGGTTCGATAGAATCATATTGAACAGATCAGTCGTCTTCTTACGCTCCGCCAGGAATCCCTTCTGATCCGGCGCCTTTGGATACGCGTAACCCGGACTGATCATCATACCCTCGACACCCATCGCCATCAGGTCATCGAAGAACCGGCGGGTCTCGTCCGGATCGGCGCCTTCATACAGCGTCGTGTTCGTCGTCACGCGATACCCGCGAACGACCGCTTCGCGGATCGCATCGATCGCCACCTCATAAACCCCCCGGCGGCAGACGGCGAAGTCATGATGCGACTCACGCCCGTCGAGATGCACACTGAATGTCAGATACTTGCTCGGTCGAAACAGCCCCTCCTCAAGCTTCTGCTTCAAAAGAATCGCATTCGTACAGACATAGGTGTATTTTTTCCGTGCGATCAGGCCGGCAACGATCTCACGAATCTGAGGATGCAGCAGCGGCTCGCCGCCGGGTACCGAAACCACCGGCGCTCCGCATTCATCAACCGCCTGAAAACACTGCTCCGGACTCAACCGGCGCTTCAGCACATGTGCCGGATACTGCACTTTTCCGCAGCCCGCACAGGCGAGATTACACTGAAACAGCGGCTCCAGCATGAGCACCAGCGGATACCGCCGTCGACCCGCAAGCTTCTGACGCAATACGTAACTGGCAACAGTCCACATCTGTGAAATCGGTATGGGCATGGCATATTCTACCCGCTTACACCCTCACAGGAAACACCCCCCGGTGCCACGGCCGGCAGCCTGTGCCAGATCGCACACGATACCCTTTCACTCAAAACTGATTTCAACTCACCACCATTACCATCGACGAAATGGTGTGATCACCCCCGATCGGACGCATCCTCACCAAACAGATTCACCTGGTAATCACCCCCGGCCTCACGCTGCGTACCAACCACCGATTCAGATTCAGACCCTGCATGGTTTTCCCCTGCTAGCGCAGGATTGCCCGCTGGATCCAGAAAACTCACACGCCCCGTACGATCGAACGTGTAATACGCCAGCGGTATGATGAACAACTGGAGCAGTGTGGCAAACCCCAGCCCGAACATGATCGTCGTCGTCAGTGGCTGCCAGAATTCGCCACCGCCCGCAAGATTCAATCCCAGCGGAATCAGACCGCCGATCGTCGTTACCGTCGTCAGGAAAATCGGACGCAGACGAAGCTGACCGGCAAGCGTCACCGCCTGTTCAGTCGATACGCCCGAGGATTTCATCCGGTTGATGAAGTCCATCAGAACAATCGCATCATTCACAACAATACCCGAAAGTGCCACGATCCCGATCATCGCCGAAATCGAAAAATAAAACCCGCACAGCATCAACCCGATCGAAACGCCCACAAAACTCAGCGGTACACTGAACAGAATGATCAGCGGCTGAATGAAACTGTTGAACTGGACCATCAGAATAATCAGCATCGACGCGGCGGCTACAAGCAACGCCATGTTCAAATCCACCAACGCGTCGTCACGAATCTGGTTCTCGCCGCCGAACTCGATGATCACCTTGTCGTCCGAATAGATTGTCCGATTGTCACGATCCAGCAGCAGACGCTTTCGCTCCATACCCGACAGATCCGGGCGAAGCTTCTCGATCAGATCGGCTTTGATATCGTCAGGAATCACACCCTCGGCCAACTCCGAACGGACGTTGATCACACGACGCTGATCGTAATGACGGATCACATTCGCGTTGTACTGACGCTCGATCCGCGATACCTGCTCCAGCGAAACGATCCGGCCGCTCGCTGTACGAATCGGAAGATTCTGAAGGTCTTCCAGCTCATCGCGATTCGTTCGAAGGTTACGAAGCCGAAGCTCGATTTCCTCGTCGCCGCCGAGATCAACGTCACCCAGCCGGGCGCCTTCCAGTGCAAAATTGACACTCCTTGCAATCTGGGCGGCGTCGACGTCGAACATGCCCGCCGTCACACGGTCAGGATCCACAACGATCTCGGGACGAAGACGATAATCCATCGTTACATCGTATGTCCCCACTGACTGCTTGAGCATGTCACGCACGATCACGGCATAGTCGGCCAGATCAGCCAGTGTGGTATCCGTGTGCCCGAGAACACGGACCGCCACCGGCGAACCGGCCGGCGGGCCGTCTTCGGGTACCGTGACATGAACCTGAACGCCCGGCAGCGGCGGTATCGCACGCTTGATCGCACGCCTGATCTCGAACACACTACGCTCCCGATTCTCAGCAAGCTCGAGCTCAACGTAAACCATCCCGAACTCCGGGCCCATACCCTCCTGCTGCTCCAGGTTGATATTCAACGCGCCCGGCTCACCCATCGTGGTCACCGGCCTGACACGCTCGGCACGGTCGCTCGGATGAAACCATTCTTCTTCCCGTACCGCATCCTCGACCGCTTGCTCGATGATACCCGCAATTTCTGAAGTCCGGCCAGACATCGACGAACCCAACGGAAGCTCGAAGTTCACCTCGATGATCGGAACATCTCCCTCGGGAAAAAACTCGAACCGGATCGCGCCCACGAGAAACAATATCACCGGCGTGATTGAAATCGTCATCGCAAGAATCAATACCAGCAACCGGTGATGCAACGCATACCCGATCATCCGCCCGTACACGCGGTGAATGGAACTTCTCTTCACGACAGCAAGCGCATTCTCGATTTCATCATCCTCTACGCCACACGCGTTTAGCTCACCGACTGCCGACTTCTCCGGCGGAACCTTCATCAAATACATGCTCATCACCGGCAGAAGAAAATGATCAACCAGCATCGCCGCGCATAACGCGAATATCACCGTGATCGGCATCAGGCTCATGAAATCGCCCATGATCCCGCGGATGAGGAACATCGGTGCAAACGCCGCAAATGTAGTCAGATAGGCACACATCAGTGAGGCGCTCACCTCATGGATGCCTCGCTTCGCAGCAGATAGCGGTGACCGGCCCAGCTCGCGGTGACGGTAGATGTTCTCTCCCACTATGATGCAGCCGTCAACTACCATGCCCACCACAAGGATCATCGCGAACAGTGTCATGTTGTTGATTGCGATATCCGGATACACCGTACGCTTCGCCGCCCACATCAGCCCACCGGTCACGAGAAGTGCAAACGGCAGCGATATACTGATCAGAGTCGCATTGCGCCAGCCCATCGCCAGCCACAGGAACAGCACCACCAGCACCGTGCCGTAAACCGCAGACATGCCCAGCTGATTGATCATGTAACGGATCTCACGAGCCTGCGAACGCACGGTGCCGATCTCCGTACCATCATGGCTGCCCGATTCGATAAACTCATCAACTAACGTCTGAATACGATCGGCCGCCTTCAGCACATCTACGTCCGTCTTCGCACGGGCAAGCACCACCACGGCGTCCTCACCCCCGTAACGCGCCATGGACACCGGGTCCTTGTAACCCAGACTCACCTCCGCGAGATCACCCAGGCGGATCGGCTTGCCCGAACGCTGGCCTACCGGCAACGTGCGGATCGATTCGATATCAGCCAGTTTGCTCCTCACGCGAACGCGCGATTCCTCGCCGCTGTCACCGCTGATCTCGCCCGTCGGCGCCTCTGTATTCGACGCCACGATCGCTCCGGCCACCTGGTCATAGCTGAACCCGTACAATGCCATACGATGCGGGTCCACCTCGATCAGCACCTCACGCTCGAGGCCGCCGAATATATCGACACCGGATACCCCGTCGATCCGTTCGATTTGGCGCTGCAACTCTTCCGCAATCAACCGGCGATGTTCTCCACCTCCGCCTCCCCAGCTTCCTCCCGCTATAAAGACCTGGATGATCGGAAAATCCTCGAACGCGATATCCTGCACCATCGGACCGGGATCTGTCTGTGCGTCTTCTGGAAACTCTCCCTTGATTCGGTTGATCAGACTCTCGACGTCACGCTTCGCTTCCGATACGTCAACATCATCATCGAAAATAAACTGCACGATCGCCGCGCCGCTCACCGCTTCAGAAATAATCCCACCGTCGTCTCGCAGTCCGGTCAGATCTCCCGACTCATCCTCGATACGACGAATGATCTGCGATTCGTTCGTATGCGGCGATGCACCGAAATTCGGGACCGCCACCACGATCACTGGAAGCTTCACGCGTGGTGTTCGCTCCTTCGGCAGTGTATACACCGCAGCAAAACCAAGAAGACACGCCAGTGCCGAGGCGAGGAACACCAGCCGCGGACGCTCGATGGCTTTCTCACTGATCCGCATTGCCCACCCCGACGCCAGTCGTATGACGATTTGCGGTAAACGGATATTGACGGCCAGTACGCGTCTGCTCCACCGACTTCAGCTTATCCGACCGGGCGGGCGGCAGAATACGGATCGTCTGACCGTCACTGATACGGTTCTGACCCGCCACAACGAGCATCAAACGGTTTTCCGGCAGGGACGCAACCAGATAATGGTCGCGGTCCACCGCTATCGGGCTGATCACCACACGACGTGCAACCGCGGTAATCATCTCATCGCCGGACATGGCCGCTCCTCCCGACGAACTCGCTTCCGGCTGATCGTCACACGGTACCGGCTCAGCGAAATACACAGCCACGCCCCCGGCCACAGGCTCGGCCGACGACGCCGGTATGATGTACACCTCCGTCTCCATCACCCGGATCGTCGCCTTGCCCACCATCCCGTCACGAAGCACGTGATTCGGATTGTCGATCACCACCTCGGCACGAAACAGGCCCGTCTCAACCTCGGCGGCAGGCGATACGATGCCTACTCGCCCTGTAAAACGGTAACCCGAACCGCCATCACGCCCAAGACGATCCTCCCGCATCTTCAAGGCCGGTATCTCGATCTCCACCGCCTGGCCTACCTCGATCAATGGCAGATTACGCTCCACAACACCCAGGACAAGATTCACCCTGTCTAAATCAACCAGGCTGATCACCGGCTCACCCGCCTGTACCATCTGGCCGATCTCCACGTGAATATGCCCCACGACCGCATCAAACGGGGCGAGCAGTTTTGTATCGTGAAGGTTCACCCGCGACAGTTCAACGTCGGCCACCGCCTTTTCATGTTGTGAAATCGCACTGGCTCGCTGAGATTCCGCACTGCTCAGATGCGCACGCGCGATATCAACCGTAAGCTTCGACTTGTCCAGCTCTCGCGTGGTCGCAGCCTTGTTGGTATGCAACTCCTGTACACGACGGTACTCCAGCTTGGCGTCTTCCAGCCTCGCCTCCGCCTCTGCAATTGCGGCGTCCGCACCCGTTACGGCTGCCTGGGTCTCCTCTCGACGCGCTACCGCTGCTGACAGTTGTGACTCGTAACGCGAGTCATCGATCGATCCGATCACCTGACCTCGGCTCACACGATCACTCTCATCCAGACGCGAGCCGCCACGCGGGCCGAGGTACATCACCCGGCCGGGAACCTGGAACGCCATATCCACCTTCGCTCTCGCTTCGATCAAACCATGGAATGATTCCGTCACCTGGTGCAACTGCATCTCCAGCCTCTTGCACCGGACCGTCAACTCCCCGTTATCCAGCGGCTCGACCTCACGCGCAGATTGAAACGCGCGATAGACACCCACCAGGCCGATCAGACCCAGCGACGTGGCGAATACCAGAATGATCATAGTCCGCGTCTTCATGATTAATCGATCAACATGACACAGGTGGGTAACTGAGCATCATACCCCTTTCAGATTGCCAACACCAACATCAGACCACCGCCGATTGGCCGCCCCGATTCATGGCAGCATTGAGCCGCCTGCTTTTTATCTCTCTGTATATTTTAGTGTTATCGGTGATCAGCCGTATCCCAGATCAGCGAGCTGCTCTTCATTCAGTCCGAAATGATGTCCGATTTCATGCAGCAGTGTAATACGAATCTGCTGCTTCAATCCGCGGCCTCGATGACGGCCGATAAAACGCACACCACCACCGCCCGACGATACACCTGTCAGACGCATGATCGGGCCGCGGAACAGCATCATATGGTCCGGCATACCCGCAACCGCATTCACTGATCGATGCGTGAGCGGCACACCCCAGTGCAATCCGCACAACTCCGTATTGCCACGATCCAGATTCATACTCATCATCAACTCATCCGACGGCTCATCCTCCACTATCAGCGGCACCTCCTCCATCAAGTCCGTCAGCGCAACAGGCAGGTCCGTTATCACCTGCTCCAACAAATCATCAAACACATTACGCTGCCTGTCACTGATCATGTTGCAATGGTTCACCGAAAATGTCTCACCCCCAACCTTAAAACTTTAAAAACCTTCAGCATAAACAACTACTCTTAACCCTGAGCTTTGAATTTTGAACCTTGAACTGCTCCCCACCATTGCTTCATTGCTTCACCGCCAACGTCCCCACAATCTCACCCACCGACCTGCAACCCTGCTCTCTGAGGTAATCTCTGATACCATCCTGAATCCGTATCGGAATCGCCGGGTCGATAAACAACGACGTACCCACCGCCAGGCCCGTCGCGCCCGCCAGAAGAAACTCGACCGCATCCTGCCAATACTGGATACCGCCCATCCCGATGATAGGTACGCTCGCATCTCTCGCCACTTCACGGTACACCTTGCTGACCAGGTACACAGCCAGCGGCCGAATCGCTGGGCCTGACAGCCCGCCCGTTCCGTTCGCCAGCCGCGGCCGGCGCTTATATATATCCACCGCCATCGCGGTGTAGGTATTGATCATACTCAGTATATCCGCACCGCCTTCAATCGCCGCTCTCGCTGTTAATGATATATCCGCCACATTCGGTGAAAGCTTGACAATCAAGCTCACCCCGCCCTGTTTCCTGACACCCGTCTTCACGCCGCCTGACTCGCCCTTCACCGCACCGGCCACCTCTTTCACGAGCTCCTTCAGCAGCACCGGCGATGTACCGAACGTCAGACCGTCGTTCACGTTGGGGCACGATACGTTCAACTCGATACCGTCTACAACCTCTTCCGACGCCAGCCGCCCTGCCACCTGGACATAATCGTCAACACTATGACCCGCTACATTGACAATCACACGCGGACCCGAACCCCGAAGCGACGACAGCACCGGCAGCTTCTGCTTGATAAAATCGTCCAACCCGATATTCGCCAGCCCGATCGCGTTCAGCATCCCGCCTCGCGTCTCGACAACACGGTACGACTCGTTCCCCGCACGTGGCCTGAGCGTGATACTCTTCGTTACAAACGCCCCGAGGCGCGACATATCCATCAAACCCCGGTACTCATCCGCATAACCACATGTACCCGACGCCGTCATCATCGGATTCGAAAGCAATAACCCGCCACCAAGATCAACGGAAAGAGAAATCCCTTCGCCCATATTATTCGTGTTCTGATCGGTCCCGTTCAACATCACCGAAGTGTACTCCAAATCGCCTGTTACCGCGAAATAGCCCACCCCACCTTGAACCTTGAACACCCTCCACTGCTTCACTGTTCTTCACCCCGAGCCACAAGCCTCGAGTTTCTTGGTTTGCAAGATTCAACACGGGGAATCAATTGCGGATTTCGGATTGCGGATTGGGATTCTACATCGGGGTCGGGTGTCGGGGTCGGGTTTCGGGTTTCGAGATTTCGGGTTTTTTTGTGTGTGCGGGGGAGTTGAGCCAGGGTGATCCAGTTTGATCCAATCTGATCCAATTTGTATCCAATGTGATCCAGTTATTCGTTGTTTTGCGTGTGATTTTGTGCGCGCGTGATCCGCTTCGAGCGATCCGCGGCCGCCTGTAAATCTATATGTTTTTTATTTCCAGATACTTGATGTATTTCCGGCATT
>CAYRND010000109.1:0-13723 GCA_964425365.1 uncultured Phycisphaeraceae bacterium | reverse complement strand
CGATCAGGTCACGACTGAAGCGCACCAGGGGACCTTGATAGCGCTGTAGTGCTAACGCGTTACATGCTGCCTGAACTGCCGGAGTGCAAAGCTTTGATCAGCCCGGCGAACGAAATGATGACGCTTGGTTGTCGTGATCCCCTGATTTATTACCTCTATGTCTGCGCCTGTATCGAGCGTAATTACCAACTTTACCAGAACATGGCCGAGCAGGCCTATCGCAGAATGCTGAACAGTGAATATTCATCTTTCATGAAACTGGCAGCGGGAACGACATGGGTCGACTCGCTTGAAAATGTCAAAGCTGACTACCAGTCGGCCCTGGCCGAAGTTACCACTATGGCCAAAACCGTCCTGTCAAAATTGGACAAACCGCAAATACCACATGACCAGAGGATGATGCTGGCCCAATACCGCAAGCTGATGAGATTGATGTCGTTTCCTCAGCGTGCAGTATTCTGTGATGAAATTGAAAAGATCGATACGCATTACTCATGGATGAAGAATGTTATCATCGGCCAATATCACCGTGATCAGGCTTGGGAGCTGCGTGGCAGCGGCTGGGCCAGCGAAGTGACGGACGCCGGATGGGAAGGGTTCCATGACCATCTGGAGAAAGCGAGACGGTATCTTGAACAAGCCTGGCGGATCGAGCCGTCGCTGCCCCAGGCACCTCAGATCATGGTTGAAATCTCCATGATCGACGATCACGACAATCCTCGCCAGTGGCTTGAACGCACCGCCAGAGCACAGCTTGATTTCCTGTGTGCTTATAGAAGTTACGTCTGGTACGCGAGGCCTCGATGGTGCGGTAGTCATGAGACAATGTATCAGAGGGGATTGGAATGCCTGAACACGAACCGATTCGATACGGACCTGCCGCTGTACTTCCGACAGGTGATGGACGATATCCGCGAAGATTCCGGCAGTTACGATTTCTGGCGAGAACATAATGTCTATCCGCAATTCGAAAAACTGTATGACAACATGGCAAAGCAGCCGGATGCCGGCCATCAGCCGCAATGGTACGAATCAATGAAAGTGGCTACTGCCTGGCGAAGCGGCGCATGGCGGAAGGCACTTGATCTGATCGAACACATGGATGGCGAACTTGTGGCGGAACAATTCGCTGAACTTGACGGTGATCCGGATCTGGCGGTCAGCGAGATTCACGCCCGGTTGAGTCCGGCCGGCGAGCTGCTTGACGAAGCGGATGAACATGTTCGATCGGAACAGTTCACGCCTGCCATAGAAGTACTTGAACAGGCGAACGCTATGGTTGAGACGGACAGTCCGTCGGCGTATTACATCAGTCATTACCTGAAAATGTGCACCTGGAAGCACAGAATCAACTTGTGTGTCTGGCTGGAACTGGCGGGTGATAAATGCATCGGCGATGACCTGAGCGGCTGGCATCAGGCAGCAGGAAGATGGTATCGCGACGAAGCAGGGCGGCTGGTAGGTGAATCAACGCGTGACGGCCTTGCGCTCATATTCGATCCGGAACTGGGATACCGATTCGCAATGGAAGGCGAGGTGACCTGCGAATCACAATTGCACCCGAATTATATCAACGCCGCCGTCTTCTATGAATGGTTCGATCTGAAATGTCACCGCAGCATCTGTATGTACCCCGCTCAAAACCATGTAAAATCAGCGGTGAATTTTGGTTATTATGATGAAGATACTGAGTGTGAGATGAACAATTCCTTCCGGTTTCACCTTGAAGTATGGGACGAACAGCTCAGACTTGTAATCAATGATGACTGCATGCATTTTCATGATTTTAATGATTATGAGTATGAAGTTGGCCACATGAACCATCCGATGGCGATCGGCGGACGGTACTGGTATGACAAAAATACCATCCGATTCAACCAGCTGCGTCTGCGACGACTGCCGCTCGAACCTGACTGGCTCGCCGGTGAAGACGAGGACGACCAACAGGTGATAGAGAAAGATGACGACAAACCCGTGGATTGAACTTATCCATCGTTTATGGAATAGCCTGATGGATGATTCGGAATCCGTATTCATCTACTCGAAGATTCCGGTGAAGCGACTAAATGATTCACAGCCACCGCCGCACCCGTTGACGATATTGTTCCCATGATTCGCCGAAAGCACGTTCCATCGACCGTTCCTCGATCGGAATGAACAACCGGTCCAGTGCGACCGCGAAACAAACCGGGACGATCAGCGGCGACAGGCTGCCGAGCAGGAAGGCGAGGCCGAGTGTCATCGTTACCATACCCAGGTACATCGGGTTGCGACTGAAACGGAACGGGCCCTCCGAGACCAGGGCAGCCGGCACCAGGTACGGCTTGACCGTGGTCCGGTGCTTCTTGAACAAGGCATCCGACCAAAGGTTATACACCGAGCCGAAGACGATCAGCACAATCCCCAAGACCCGCCACGGCCAGTCGAGCACCTGCCCCAGCGGCAAAAGGAAGTGCAACGCCGCCATCGCCGCGATCGATGCAGCCAGAACGGTCGGCGGCATGAGCCATGGCCGATTGTTTTTCACGTTTTTTTCTTGTTCTGCTTCCATTCAGTCATTAAAATCAATATCGCGTTTATTTCATCCGTCGGGCAGTTGCCATTTTCTATCAGCAGCGAGGTGCGGGTCAATATGAACTTTCAACAATCAATCAGGGTTTACTCACCGTGGTGGAGGGTGGGGGTGATGATGGCGGTTATTGCCGGTGACAGTACGGCTCTCATGGCCGAGTTTTTTCTGGTCACCGAGTATGATGCGCCATTTAACTGTTACCACTGTGATTCTTATGTGATCGAAATAACCGACCCCGGCATGGTCGAACATGCCCGGCTACTGGTCATGGACCCGAATCCGGTATCAGCCAGGATAGTCCTCGCTGATGTGATTGCCGGCAGGGATGGGATCAACGGCGATTACATCGAGCCGGGTTTCCGGCTGTGGTCCTGGCATGCCGCATTCAACGGATTCGCTGAAATGACCATCGAACTCTGCGACGGCTGGCCGACAGGGGTCGAAAATGATGTCCCCTACTGGGAAGGCATCGGCATCTGCTTCTGGGGCTATACAATCACACGCGAACTGTCGCCGGATGAACTGATCTGCGTACCCGGCGATGTCTATGCCGTTCCCCTGACGCCGGAATCTGTCAGACTCACATGGACCGACCGCTGCCCCGGTGAAGATTTCTACGTGATCGAACGCCGGCCGTGGCATGGCGCCGACCAGTGGCATCAACTCGCCGAACTGCCCGCGGGATCGTCTTCTTATACCGATACCGATGCAATTCAGGGATTCGTACAGTATTCCTACCGCGTCGGTGCGGGATTCTATGACTGATTACAGAGAATTGTTTTTTGCTCTTTATCAACGTGGACCTGCCGAGAACAAGTTCAGATGGATGATAATATGGCCGGCTGATGCTGTTGACCAATGATATAATATTCAACCGAAAAGAGAATTTGTTTTCAGATATCAATCCGCAATAGTCACCGCGATGATAGCGATCGAATCCTAATGCAATGTTAACCTGTACCGATTTCGGGCGGGCGATATTTGCGCCCTCCCCGCTTTATATACGTTATTTGATGATGCCGTCATCAGAAATCAAGTGAAATCAATAGTTCTGCTGGCCTTGAACAAGTAAATGGCGGTCGCGTATGCTCACCATCGTGTTCGTACCCCTCCATTCGCCCATACCAACCACAAATCGTTAAAATGTTACGCTTATGTCCGAACAACAACACACATCCAAGCCGTGGGAGCATGCCAAGACCGGGGGGTCCGAGGTCGATCCGCTGGCAGTGCGAATGGTGGCGTCGCTCCATGTCGATCAGCGGCTGTACCTGTATGACATCACCGGGTCGATCGCTCATGCGAAAATGCTCGAGGCGGTCGGACTGATCTCGCATGACGAACGCAAAGAAATCGTCACGGGACTCATGCAGATCAAGGCCGAAATCGAACGCGATGGGCCGGACTGGCCGGGCTGGAAGCTTGAACTTGAAGATGTCCACATGTGCATCGAAGCGGCGCTCATCGATAAAATCGGTGAGGCCGGCAGGAAGCTGCATACCGGCCGGAGCCGAAACGACCAGGTCGCGCTCGATCTGCACCTGTGGTGCCATGACGCCGCCGCGAAACTCTCGGACGCATGCCGTGAACTCACCCTCGCGTTTGTTGAACTGGCCGAACGCGACGGCCGGATCGTCATGCCGGCCTATACACACCTGCAGCGGGCGCAACCGATCGTCGCAGGCGCCGAACTGCTCGCATGGGCTTGTGCCGTCGAACGCGGACGACGACGTATCAACGTACTCGATCAACTCCATGACCAGTGCCCACTCGGCAGCGGTGCCATAGCAGGGTCATGCCTGCCGCTCGACCGGGAACTGGTCTGCGAACTGCTCGAAAACAAGGCCGGCGCCGTACCCGCCGCCAACAGTATCGATGCCACCGCCTCGCGCGATATCGCCATCGACCTGATCTACGCCATGACAATGATCATGACCACACTCTCGCGATTCGCAGAGCAGTGGATTATTTATATGACCAGCGAGTTCGGCTTCATCACTATCGGACAGGCATATACCACCGGCTCGTCCATGATGCCGCAGAAACGTAACCCCGATATGCTCGAACTGATCCGCGGCCGATCCGGCACACTGCTCGGGCACCTCATCGCACTGATCGCTATCTGCAAGGGTATCACCGTCGGGTATAACCGCGACCTGCAGGAAGATAAACGGCACCTGTTCTGCGCTTTCGATACCACCATCGACTGTGTGGACATCGCCGCGGCAATCGTGCGCTCAGCGAAATTCCAGACCGAAAAGATCGCACGAAGCCTCGATAAGGGCTTCCTCGACGCAACGGTGCTGGCGGAATACCTGGTGACGAAAGGCCTCCCGTTCCGTACCGCTCATCAGGTCGTCGGCCGGCTCGTACGAGCCTGCGAACAGACGGGACTGAGCAAACTCGGCGACCTCAGCCTCGACCAGATGAACGCCGCCATCGGCGGCGGAGACGTCCTGTTCGATAGCGATGTCTACAACTGGCTCGGGCCGATCAACGTCGTACGACGCATCCAGACCACCGGCGGAGCGGGACTCGGACCGTTCGAAGAACAACTGACGAAATGGAAACAATACCTGCAGAAATAACTGTTTATCAGGTTGAAGGTTCATAAGGGTGGTATAGTTCTACGAAATGACGGTTGCTGTACGCCGAATGATGGACAACCGAATATAAAAATCTTATAAACCTACAACATTGCAAGCAAACTGCCTTACCTTGCAGCTCGAAATAAAGATTAATAACGTATGCTCGTACTCACAGTCCTACAAGGTCCCGACAAAGGCCGACGGTTCGAATTGCCCGACAACGAACCGCAGATCATCGGCCGGTCCAGTGAAGCACTGCCGCTGAGCGATAAGACCATCTCACGCCGACACGCCGAGCTGACACCCGACGACGGTAAGTGGTATATCAATGACCAGGAATCGGCCAACGGCACATTCGTCAACGGCGTACGCGTTACCGAGCGACGACGCCTGCATCCGGGTGACCAGATTCGTACCGGTACCACACTCATGATGTTCGGCGCCGATACCCCCACGCCCCGGCAGATGGCCGTCCGCGTCGCCGATAAACATGAGCTGGATATCAGCGTCGAACAGACTGTCGCCAGTAACGACGACTCGCTCATCATGGCCGTGCCCGAACCCGCCCAGGCAGCACTGTTCCAGCTTCGCGTGATCTACGAACTGACCGGCCTGATCGGCTCGATCACCGATAAACAGGACCTGCTCGAACGTGTTATGGACGTGATCTTCGGATACTTCCAGGCTGATCGCGGCTTCATCCTGCTCCAGGAACGTCCCAACGACGAACCCGAGCCGGTCGTCGTTCGACATCGCGAAGGACCGAAGATCGAAAAGGAAGAACCCATCGCCGTCAGCAGAACCATCGTCCAGTACGTCACAAGACGCGGCGTCGGCGTGCTTTCATCAAACGCCATGAACGACCAGCGGTTCTCCACCGGCGATAGTGTACAGGCATACGGCATACGCTCGGCTATGTGCGTGCCCATCAAGTTCAAGGACAGACTCTTCGGCGTCATACAGCTCGACAGCAAGATCGCCAACTATACCTACACCGAAGACCAACTCACACTGCTCACCGCCATCGGCGTGCAGACGGGGCTCGCACTGGCGAACGTCAGACTCTACGAAGAACGGATCAGAAGCGAACGACTCGCTACCGTCGGACAGACCGTCGCGTCACTGTCGCACTCGATCAAGAATATCATGCAGGGCATGCGCGGCGGCGCGGATGTCGTCGAACTGGGACTGCGAAAAAACGATCAGAACGTCATCCGTAGCGGATGGGAGATCGTCGCGAGGAACCTCGACAGGACCATCGAACTCACAACCAACATGCTCGCGTTCTCCAAGCAGCGAGAGCCCGAGCTCGAAATGATCAATCCGAACCAGCTCCTTTATGAACTGGTCATCCTCGTCCAGAAACAGTTCGATAACAAGCATATCGCACTGATCAGCGACTTCGCTATCGACATGCCGCCGGTCCCCCTCGACCCCTCCGGCATCCATCAGGCAGTGCTCAACCTGCTCAATAACGCACTCGACGCCGTCGAACCCGACACAGGCGTGGTCAGCCTGCGAAGCGAATACAACGTGGACGACAACAAGCTCCATATCATCGTCGCCGACAACGGCGAAGGGATGACGCAGGCTACCCAGAAACAACTGTTCGAACCGTTCGTCTCCACCAAGGGCCTCCGCGGTACGGGACTCGGACTCGTGGTCACGAAAAAAATTATCGACGAACATAGCGGCAGAATCGAAGTCATCAGCAAACGCGGCGAAGGTACCACATTCAACATCACACTGCCCATCAAACCCGGCGACCTCCCCGCAGCCGATGATACACACGGACCACCCATGTAACAGCAGGGGTGGCACCGCCGGCAACCCTTGCTCATCGCGAAGTCAACCACCAGACGCCAACACCCATCATCATGAAAAAAACGCCTTCACTATCACCGCAACAACATACTCTATAATGTATCCAACAGAAAGAAACGCCCTACGCACG
Organism: uncultured Phycisphaeraceae bacterium; assembly: GCA_964425365.1. Classification (GTDB taxonomy): domain Bacteria; phylum Planctomycetota; class Phycisphaerae; order Phycisphaerales; family Phycisphaeraceae; genus CAYRND01. Next base: position 6,609 of record CAYRND010000109.1, on the reverse strand, counting down.
GTCTGCCCGCCGTGACACACGTTGAAGGAAACTTAAACTCACCATGTGCGGCATACTCGTCATATCAGGCAGTCAGTGGCATGGCCACTTCGCCGATGCATTGCGAAGCATGGCATCTCGCGGCCCGGACGACGAGGGAATGTGGCAGTCCGAACATGATCTCGCCATCGGGCACCGGCGACTGTCTGTTATCGACCTCGCAGGCGGACGTCAGCCGATGACCGATCAGAGCGGCCGATACATCCTCAGCTACAACGGCGAACTCTATAACTATCGCAACTTGAAAAAACAACTCGAACGCGAAGGACTGACGTTCCGGACGGACAGCGATACCGAAGTCATCCTCCGTGCCTTTATCGCATGGGGCTGGCCCGAGATGCTCGAACGACTCGACGGTATCTTCGCCGTGGCAATATGGGACAATATGACGCGTCAGCTTCACGCCGCACGCGACCGGTTCGGCGTCAAACCACTGTTCTATTCAACCGCGGGCGGTATGATCGTCTCGTCGACACTGCACCCGTTCTTCCAGTTGCCGGGGTTCCCACTGCACCTGGACTACCAGGCACTGCGAGAGTACCTCGCCTGCCAGTATATCCCGTCGCCGCGGTCGATCGTCGAGGAGGTCAGGTCGCTGCCGCCGGGATCATGGCTCAACTGGATACAGGACCGCGATGAACTTCGGCTCGGACGATACTGGCAGCCGCCGCAGGCGAAAGACCGACCCGATCCGCTCGATGAGCTGATCGAAACCGCCGACTACGCACTGCGCCAGGCAGTCAATATGCAGCTTGTTTCAGATGTCCCGCTGGGCGCCTTTCTCTCAGGAGGCGTCGACAGCTCGCTTATGGTGCACTACATGGCAGAGGCGACCTCCGGCCGGGTCAAAACCTTCAACGTCCGATTCGATTTCAACCGGGAATACGACGAAAGCCGATACGCACGACTGGTAGCGCAACAGTACGGCTGCGAACATCACGAATTCGACGCACGCGGCCTGGACCGCGACACTCTGATTCACGCCATCAACGATCTCGATCAACCCTTCGCCGACCCCGCCTACCTCCCGCTGTGGCAACTGGCGGCGCTGACTCGCAGACACGTGACCGTCGCGATCGCCGGCGACGGCGGCGATGAACTCTTCGGCGGATATGACCGCTTCCTCAAAGTGGAATCAAACTACCCCGACTCGTTCTTATTCAGCGCAATGCGAAACGCAATCGCCATGCGACTGATGCCAGGAAGCTTAGCGGGTAAGTCGCAGCGATCACAGCGGAAACTGCTGTGGAACCGCGTCAAATTCGGACCGTTTCCATACAGCCGAAAAGACTTCAGACAACTGCTCAACCCCGAAACACTCACACTATGCCACCCCGAAGCCACCATGGACCACTGGCTGTCGCTCGTACATCAGTACGGCCCGGAAATGACCAGTGACTCACTCATGCGCGCCGACCTGGGATCATACCTCAGTGAAAACTGCCTCTATAAAACTGATCGAGCCGGTATGGCACACGGCCTCGAAGTCCGCGTACCCATGCTCGGGAATCCCGTGGTCGACCTCATCCTGCCTCAGCCCGCATCCGTCAAACTGGCCGGCGGTCTGAAAACCATACTGAACGCTTTGGCAAAACAATATCTGCCACAGGAAGTATGGAACCGACCCAAACACGGATTCTCCGTGCCTCTACATGAATACTTCAAAAACGACTGGCATGACCAATGCCGCGACTGGATCAATCGCTGCGATGATATCGCTCCCTTCATGAAGGCAACAGGCGTCAAACATATGTGGCGCCGCAGCCTGCATGACAAGGTCGACCAGCGAGCAATGTATACCATTATCGTCCTACTCGGTTGGCTCGATAAATACCATGTGGCAATGTAGTCGATATCAAAAGCCTGCCAGGTTCGCCTTGCCGGGTATTTGTAATATGTTTCAGCTTGTTATTCCCGCCCGACTTCACAAACCCTGAAAAACTTCAACTTTATTAATACGCACTGACTCTCCAGGTGATAATTCGCACTATTCAAGACAAGCACGCTCATAACCATCGATCATCCTGTCCAACGTATACTCATTCCGCAGGACCATCGCCTTCTCTCGCATCATGGCAAGGTCCGCGGTGATCATCCATTGCATGGTCTTCGCCATATCATCCGCATCACCTTCACGAAACAACCTGCCCCAGCCTTTACCCTCAATCAGTTCGCGATGGGGATCGATATCACTCGCCAGAACAGGTAAACCGGCGGCCATCGCCTCCAACACGACGTTCGGCATGCCTTCCTCACGGCTGGCGGTAACGAAAAAACGGGCATTGTCGAACAACCAGGCCTTGTCAAGACCCGCACGCGAGCCGATGAAGTGGACTATATCATTCAAATTGTGGTCCGTTACCCGGTGACGAAGTGAATCGAACGCCTCGCCGTCACCGGCAATGACGTAACTTAAATGCTCCTGCTCAAAAAGCGCCTTGAGTCGGGCGACAGCCTCGATCGCCACGTCATGACGCTTGACCGGGTGAAGACGGCCCAGATGCAATAAAAACGGCTTGCGAACCGTCAGCGGCGGGGGGGCCGCACGCGAATCGTGGATACGACGATCAAAACCGTCCAGATCGATCCCGTTGCAAACCTGGTCGATCGGAGGCAGCGGCGGGCCGACAACTTCGTGCAGACGGCCCGTCAGCCACCCGCTGATCGAAACGATACGGTCCGCCCCGCGATAACCCCTGCGTATCACCGAAAGAACCCGCGGCTTCTTCAACTCGTGATAGTTCGGATACAGATCAGAACCCCGCGGCGCAACGATAAGACGGAACGGCATACGTCGCTTCAACAGACCCGCCGCGTAACCGCATGGATACGCGTAAAACGCCAGAACAACATCACACGAATACCGCCGAACCGTACGCCATAGCGGGACAGCAAGCAGCTCAGGCCATAAATGCTGGGCCGGCGGGCGATGGTATCTTGACACCATGTATGGCAGGTCCGGCAGCGTGCCCGCAATGTGCCTGGTCAGCACAACGACATCATGACCACGCTCCATCATGCCGCGGGCAAGACGGTCCGCCGCCAATTCGGCACCGCCCACGGCAGGAAGAAAGGTCGGTGTAAACAGGCAAAGTCGCAAAATCAGTTATTCCCTCAAAGAAATTGTCAAACCGTCAACAGTTACACAACGCGGCAGACGGCACACTGGGAATACCGAAGGCTGATACCCTTACGAATCAGACGCCATCGCTCCTTCAGCATGTACGGATTCAAACCGCACCGGAATGCCGGCAGAAGACGATGATCGATCACCTCCAGGCCGCGAGAACTCAGGTACGCCGCGAACTCCGAACGATTCCACTCGCGGACATGCTCGGCTTTCTTGCTCTTCATGCAATGCAGACCCCGGCGGATGTCTCGCTCAGGAGTCGAAATGAGAACCAGCGATTGGCCGTGACAACAACGCTTCATCAACGCCAGCAGCTTGTCAGGATCGACCAGGTGCTCGATTACATCCACACTCATCACCAGGTCGAATTGACCCGCACACACCGCATCGCCCGATTCCAGATCAATCGGCCGGATATCCAACTCGGGAAACAGCTCGCGAGCCTTGCTGACACAGGTCGCCTGGTCAAACGCCGTCACCGACGCCAGCGGACAAATCAGCCTGACCAGTTTATGACCCAGCCCGCAACCGATATCAAGCACGGTCTTCAGTTGACGCTCACGAATCAGATCGGCCGCCAGTTCGTACACGGCATACTGCGCGTAATGACTTAACAGCAGCCGCCTCCGGTTCCAATACGCGCCCGGCTCGCTCTCGAACGTGGCATTGACCGAACGATGTTCGTAACCCGCTTTGATACAATACTGTTCCATGTCAACGGCATTGTTGCAGGTTGACACCCTACTCACAAGCGGATGTCTTATGGTACATTGCCGACACGCAACCATGTGCGATACCCGATTCAATCCCGCCTGGATCGATAGAAGCCCGACGGTCAAGGTTTACAAAGACGACGCCCGAAGCCGGGTATGGCAGATTTACTGCCCACTGGGACAGGTGGTCATCAAGCAGTTCCGCCACGCACCGTTCAAACAGTTTGTCAGCCGACTGGTGGGGATGCACCCCGCTCAGCGTGAATACCGTGTGTACCGGCGAATGGCACGGGCTGGACTGCCCGTCGCTAGAATCCATGCCATGGGCAGACACCGTGACGGCGTCTACCTCGCCAGCGAATTCGCCGGACAGTCGATTTATAACCTGCTCTATAATCAAGAAATATCTGAATTCCAACAGCGACGGGCACTTTGCGAGGCCGTTGGTACGCTCACCGGTCGAACACTTGCCGCCGGATGGGTGATACGCGATTATAAAGCCAGTAACATAGTAGCGTTACTCAATATGCCCGAAGAACACCGGCTGCATCTGATCGACGTGGGTAGCGGACGACGGTCGCGATCAATGACGCGAATCCTGAGAATGATCACTACACTCGATGCAAATGCCGTTGAGGCCGGTGCCTCGAAAACAGACCGGCTGCGGACACTCAAGGCCGCTATCCGGCAATACCCGAAACTGGGCAACCTGAAAACAGTCGCTCGGGCAATCGTTCGAAAGCAGGTACAATGATCCGTCCGATATAACCCATCGCCGGCCCGTCATGGGGACAGGCCGGAACAGTGCCGAGTAATCCGTCAGCCATGAAGATACGTAACTTCTGCATTATCGCACATATAGACCACGGCAAGAGCACACTCGCCGATCGTATGCTACAACGCACGGGCGCTATCAGCGAACGTGAAATGCGAGCACAACTGCTCGATGGAATGGACCTCGAACGCGAAAGAGGCATCACCATCAAAGCCTCCGCCGTTACCGTCAAATACACACACCGCGGCGAAGAGTACATGCTCAATTTCATCGATACCCCCGGCCACGTCGACTTCCATTACGAAGTCTCGCGAGCACTGACCGCATGCGAAGGCGCTCTGCTCGTCGTCGACGCCTCTCAGGGCGTTGAGGCCCAAACCGTCGCAAACGCATACCTCGCCGCTGACGTCGGGCTCGAACTCATCCCCGTTGTCAATAAAATCGATCTGCCTTCCGCCAGGCCGGATGATATCGCCATGGAAATCGAACAGGTACTCGGGCTCGCCGCCGAAGACTGTATCTACTGCTCCGCCAAAACCGGCGAAGGCGTCGAACAAATGCTCGGTGCCATCTGCGAAAAACTGCCCGGTCCCGTCGGTGACGACGATAAGAATACGCAGGCACTCATATTCGACAGCGAATACGACGACTACCGCGGCGTGATCGTCTACTTCAGACTCTTCAACGGTAGATTGTCTCCCGGCGATAAGATCAGAATGATGGGCACCGGCCGAACGTATATCATCACCGAACTCGGTAAGTTCACACCCAAACCCTCACCCATGAAAACGCCCATGGCCGCAGGCGAAGTGGGTTACCTCGTCGCCGCAATCAAAACGCTCGAAGACGTCAACATCGGCGATACCATCACACTCGAATCCGATCCCGCCGATCAGGCCCTTCCTGGCTACCGCGAACCCCAGCAGATGGTCTTCTGCGATTTCTACCCCGCAGGTGAAACACAGTTCGACGAACTCCGCGATGCGATCGAAAAACTACATATCAACGACGCCAGCTTCAACTTCCAACCCGTCTCCAGCGAAGCGCTCGGGTTCGGGTTCCGATGCGGGTTCCTCGGTATGCTGCATATGGATATCGTCCAGGAACGGCTCGAACGCGAAAGCGGAGTCCAGATCGTTCAGACCGCGCCCACCGTTACCTACGAAGTGCTCAAAACAGGCGGCGAGACCATCCAGATCACCAACCCCGCCGACCTGCCCGACCCGTCACAAATACGCGAAGTACGTGAACCCATCTTCGAAGTCGAAATCATCACACCGAACGAGTGCATAGGCGACCTCATGAAACTCTGTGAATCACGACGAGGTGTCTACAAAGGCCAGCAGTTCCTATCCGAAACCAGACAAATCCTCACCTACGAGCTGCCGCTGGCCGAGATCATTTACGATTTCTACGATAAACTCAAGTCCATTACACGCGGCTACGGCACCATGGACTATAACATCATCGGGTTCCGTCCCGACAAACTCGTTAAACTCGAAATCCTCGTCAATGCACTCAAGGTCGACGCACTTTCTGTTATCGTGCACCGCGACAAGGCCGAACAACGAGGCCGATCGCTGCTGGTCAGACTCAAAAAGGAAATCGATCGCCACATGTTCGAAATCCCCCTTCAGGCCGCTATCGGCGGTAAAATCGTCGCACGCGAGACCATCAAGGCCATGCGAAAGAACGTCACCGCAAAATGCTACGGCGGCGACGTTACACGAAAACGAAAACTGCTCGAAAAACAAAAAGAAGGCAAAAAACGCATGAAACGCGTCGGCACAGTCGATATCCCCCAGGAAGCTTTCATGTCCGTACTCGACCCCGACGAATAAACCGGCGACACGGACAGCAGTCCGTCATCACTTTCGCAATCATGATTCAAATTGCTTCTAGAGCATTTTAAGTAATCATGTACCGTATCCGCAGCTGCGAAAATATCCCAA
>CAYRND010000108.1:0-13726 GCA_964425365.1 uncultured Phycisphaeraceae bacterium | reverse complement strand
TAGATTTGTGCGCGCGATGGCCGGTGTGGCGATGTGGATTGGGATTCTGTATCGGGGTCGGGGTCGGGGTCGGGAATCGAATTTCGGTATTCGCTATTTCGGAATTCTTATTGCACGCGGAGGCGCGGAGGTCGCGGAGGAGAGGGTTGTTATCCGCAAATGTGGAGGATGGGCGCAGATAGTTGATGGTTTTTACCATGAAGCAAGGGAGGGGGGCCAGGTTGAAAGCAGTTGTTTATAAGGTTTTTGTGGTTGGGTGGTGGGTAAGCGACCGTGAGAGGACTCGAACCTCTGACCTGCTGCTCCGGAGGCAGCCGCTCTATCCAACTGAGCTACACGGTCAATCGTCGGATATCAATGCTATTCTATGATGGGTGTGGGTATGGGGCAATGGTTCTATCGGGTTCCGGGTACCAGGCCGGGCAATCGATTGGAATCGCTGGTTGCCGACCGTTACGATGTAAGCGGTGACGAAGCAGCATGGATAAGGGGATACCGGTAGCCGAGACCGTATCTCACGCGAGCCAATCTGCAAAGATCAAGTTGAATCACGAATCGGGCACGACTGTAAGATCGGCCGGATAATATCTTTATATTTTACTGTCAGTCAGGCGCGATTACCCTGGTTACAGGGTCGCAGGCAATGCGGGTTCTATCGCGATAAAGGGTAGTTGTATTCGATTTGCGATTTATGATTTTTTTCAGGTTCCAGTCGGCAGCGGGGTTGACGCGAGCGTTTTAATAAATTAAGTTAATTAATTATGGAACGTCCCGTCTCGCGATTACGTCGTCGTCATCAGCGTCTGGTGGTGGATGGTCTGCTGGCGGAGGAAGGTTTATCACGGGCGGATCTGTCGCAGCGGACAGGACTGAGTCCGCCGACGGTGGGTAAAGTCGCCGATGAACTGATCCGTGCGGGTGTAATCGAGTCATGCGAATCGTCGGAGCCGACCGGTTCGGTCCCGGTGGGTGACGGGGCCGGCGTCGGCAGCGAGCCGCCTGTGGCGCTTGGTCGTCCATCGAGACCGCTGAGGCTGGACCGGACAACGCCGAGGTACGTGGCACTTCAACTGGGTGTCCGCCGTACTCGCCTGGCGGCGATTCCCGTTTCACCGAGGGCAATGGACTGTCCGGCCGGTAAGTGCGTTCGCGGTGGTGGTTGGTCGGTTGATTTCAGAACGCCGCGTCGTTCGCAGACCTGGCTGTCGCGTCTGAAGCAGGTTGCGAAGCAGGTTCGGTTATCCCGGCCGTGGTCGGTTCTGGTCAGCGTACCGGGTGTCGTCAATGAAGGTGCTGCCCGGGTGCTCTATTCACCGAACCTTCACTGGACGGAGCAAGCGGACCTGGTCGAACTTGTGCGCGGTGTCTGGGACGCACCCGTTCTGCTCTGCCAGGAAATCCGTGCGTTGGCGCTGGGTCACCTGTCGTCGGAGCCGGGTGAACCGGATTTTCTGCTGGTCGATTTCGGAGACGGCGTCGGAGCGGCACTGATGCAGGGGGGGCGTCTTTACTGTGGATCGCTACCGTTGAGCGGCGAGCTGGGTCATACGCCGTCGCCGGGCAACACTCGCCTGTGCGGTTGCGGCGCGATAGGTTGCATTGAGACGCTCGTTTCGAGGCCGGGTCTGCTGGCGAGTTATCAGCAGAGGCGTAATCGCCGGGTCGTGAGCCGGTTAAGCTGGCGTGAACTGGCAGGTGATATCGACCGAGGCGGTGTCCCGGCGTGGATGAAGCAGTCGCTGGAATCTGCGGCGACGGTGATTGGTGGCGCGATGAACTTCGCCGGTGTGCGACAGGTTGTGATCACCGGCTCGCTGACGGAACTGCCGGCGGTGGTAACGGAGTATCTCGCCGGTCGCATCGAGCGAGCGGCGATGTGGGCGAGGTTCGGGTCGGTGAAGATAAGTGTCGCACCGCGAAGGCGAGCGGCCGGTCTTGCGATGGCGGCGATCGACCGCCTGCTGATCCCGTCCGCCGGTAGTGCTGATGCTATTTCAACAGAGCGAAGGGAGGATACCGTTTTATGACGATGCCTGCCCTGTTCGATGAGCAACCAGTTGGAAGGCTGGCCGGTTCACTCGATGCGACGGGTCAGTTTCATCCGCTACGTGAAGTGGTTTTCAGTCGAGCGCCGGGTCGCCTGGATGTGATGGGCGGCATAGCGGATTACAGCGGTTCGATGGTGTGTGAACTGCCGCTGGGTGTATCGGCAGCTGCGGCGGTACAGCTTCGCACAGACGGGCGTGTGGTCTGCCACAGTGCCCAGAAACCGGAGGCGTCGGGAATATCGATCAACCGATTAAAAACCGATCGGCCGGAACTCGTCAGACGTTATGTGAACGAGAGCCAGTCCTGGTCGCTGTATCCGGCGGGTTGTGTGTGGTGGCTATTGCAGCGGAAGATCGCTTGTCCGGGCGTGACAATTGCGATCGACAGTGATGTTCCCGAGGGAGCGGGTGTTTCGAGCAGTGCGGCGATGGAGGTGGCGGTGATGACGGCGTTGTGTGAGGTCATGTCGGTTGAGTTATCGCCTGCTGCGGTGGCGTCGGCGTGCCAGGCGGTCGAGAACCGTGTGGTGGGAGCGGCGTGCGGGGTGATGGACCAGGCGACGTCGTGTCTTGGCCGGCGTGGGTTTGTGTTGCAACTGTTGTGTCAGCCTTACGGCGATCAGCCTGCCGAGGTGGTTTCGCATATCCGGCTGCCGTCGGGTTACCGGTTCGTGGGAATCGACAGCCATGTGAAACATGCGGTGAAGGGCGATCCGTATACGATAACACGTATCGCGTCGTTCATGGGTCAGAAGATATTATCGCAATTCGATAAGACGGATCTGACCCATGGTTACCTGGCGAATGTGGATGACCTGCGGTTCCGCGATGAACTGTCGGATCGTCTGCCGGAGCGGTTGACGGGTGAAGTGTTCATCGATCGTTACGGCTATACGAAGGACTCGGTGACGACGATTGATTTGAAAGTATCTTATCCGATACGAGCTGCGACGGCTCATCACGTGTATGAATCGAAGCGTGTGCGTCATTTCGCCGAGCTGCTGGCACGCAGTTCGCATCTGAAGGGCGATCTGAAGGAAACGACGATCCGGGAGCTGGGTCACCTGATGCTTCAGAGTCATGCGAGTTACGGTGAAAACGCGGGTCTTGGTCACGCCGGCACGGACATGTTGGTGGACGAGATAGCGGCACTGGGTCCGGATCGGGGTTTTTACGGCGCTAAGATCACCGGCGGCGGGAGCGGCGGTACGGTGGCGGTTCTGCTGCGTGAGGACGACGTGGTGAATGAGCTTTTAACAAAGGTTTGTGAGAATTATACGGCGAAGACCGGCCTGTCGACACGTCTGTTCGAGTCGAGCGGAGACGGTGCCGCCGTTACGGGGTGTGTTCGCCTTGATTACGAGGAACTGTCATGTGTGCAATCGAGTCAGAAGTGATGATGAATCATGATCCGATCAAAGTCTACGATGCCCGCTGGGAGGTGCATGACTTCAGTGAAGCTGAAATCACACGTCTGTTCGAGGCGACGTTACTGTACGGCCGGGAGCTGGGTGTTGATACAGTGACGTTCACGCGTGATGCGCGTTCAACCGCCGGCCGGGTGATGTCACTAGGCGTTGACTGCGCGATGAGTATGGGACTGGAAGTGTATGTGTGTCCGTACCCGATCAGTACGCCGCAGGGCTATTTCATGACGCTCAGCGTGGCTCAGGATCATCCGTCTGTTCTGGGCATGACTATCACTGCGTCGCACAATCCTGCCGACTATGTGGGCGTAAAGTTTACCGTACCGCCTGTGCAGGCGATCGGCTACGACTGCGGACCGCAGGGCGGTCTGTCGCGAGTCCGCGCGTTGTATCACAGTGAAGCGAGCCCGGTCGTATCAGGCGTGGGTAAGCTTCATCTGCTGGACCCTTGTCGTGCGTATATTGATTTTTCGATGCGTCATGCGGGTGTGGGTTCGGGTGAGTTGTCGGGTTTGAAAGTGGTACTGGACGCGTTCAACGGCTCGGCGGGTCCGGAGCTGTACCACGCCCTGACCCGTGCGGGGGTGACGGTGTTAGCGAGGCGGCTTGTTCCGGACGGTACTTTTCCGACCGGCTCGCCGAACCCGACGAGCCAGGGGAAGATGGATGCGTCGGTGAAGCAGGCGTCGGAATCGTGTTGTGATGTGGTGATCGGTGTAGACGGCGACGGCGATCGTATAGTTTTCGGCGACAGCCGCGGGATACTGACGGCGGGTTTTGCGACGCTGCCGGTGTTGGCGTCGTTGGGTCTCGATGGATCGTCGGAGCCTTCGCCGGTGTTGTATGACCCGAAGGTTTCGCCGCTGGCGTTGGCGCAATGGGGCAGGCTTCCGGTGAAGCCGGTGCTGTTCCGTAACGGTCATTCCCAGATCAAGGACTACATGACCCGTATCGGAGCGGTGGCGGGATCGGAGGAATCGGGTCATTATTATCACCGCATTACGATGGGTGGGATTACCGTGAGTATCGAGAACTCTGTGATGACGATTCTTCTGCTGTTGCGTGCGATCCGTGACGACCGGGGGCTGATGGACCGGTTATGGTCACTACAGGAGCAGCAGTACTGTACGGGCGAGTTCAATTACCAGTACGACAGTGATGTTCAACGCGACCGTGCGATGGAGGCTGTGATCGATCATTTCGTTTCTCAGGGCGCTGGGACGGTAAGGGCGACGGCAGACGGTATCGATCTTCAGGGCACTGTGCTCAGCCGGGGTGTGCGAATCGAGCCGGGCGAGGTCGAGCTTTCGGACGACTGGTACAGCGGATATCTGCGTATTGCGACGAATGAGAAGTCTGTTGTGCGGTCATATTTCACGGCGGGTTCAGAAGCCGTCGGCCGAGGAATAGAACAAGCTGCGAGGGAGATACTCTCGTCGCGATATTCGGGTCTGGTAGTGGATTGACGGACGGACCAATAAAAAAGGAGCTGGTTGTGGTTCAGAAGAAGGTCAAGAAGGCAGTAATCACGGCAGCGGGCCGGGGTACGCGACAGTACCCTGCAAGCAGTGCCATTCAGAAGGAGATGTTCCCGCTGGTCGACCGTGACGGGTTATGTAAGCCGGTGATCCAGATCATCGGTGAGGAAGCGATCGCCGGAGGCGTGGAGGAGATCTGCATCGTCACGCAGCCTGGCGAGGAGAAGCATTACCGCGAGTATTTCCGTCGTATGACGGATGAGACGTTCCGGTCGTTTCGCGGCAAGGACTGGGCGATTCTTCAGAGTGAGAAGCTCCAGGATTTCGGCGAGCGACTGCATTTTGTGAGTCAGGACACGCCGGAGGGTTACGGTCATGCGGTCTACCAGTCCCGCGGGTTTGTGGGCGACGATCCGTTTCTGCTCATGCTGGGCGATCATATTTATGTGAGCGCGAATCATGAGAACTGTGCGACGCAATTGATCCGTAAATACGAGGGCGCGGGCATGTCGGCGATGTCGGCGCTACAGGCGACGCCTGGGAGGAAGTTGCACCTTTTCGGTACGATCCAATGCGAGCTTCTGGATTCGGTGACGGGTATTTACCGGGCGATGGCAATATACGAGAAGCCGAGCGAGTCGTATGCGGCGGAGCATCTTCGTACGACGGGCCTGCCGCCGGGGATGTATTTGTGCCATTTCGGCATGCATATTTTTCCGTCAGCGATATTCGATGCGATCGGACATCATATCGAGAACGACATACGGGAGAATGGTGAGATCCAGTTGACGAATGCACAGGAGTACATGCGGGGGGAGATGCTGCCCGAGTCTTACGGGGGATGTACGATCGACGGCCAGCGGTTCGATACGGGTATACCCTACGGCTTGATGGAATCACAGATCGCGTTGGCGTTGTCGGGCAGGCATCGGGGCGAGATTGTGGAAGCGATCGCACGACTGCTGGCGGAGCAGCTTGACAGTATTGCGAAGATGGGATGAATGGAAAACTGGATACGGGATATTGTATTGGGATTCGGGCAAGGTATTTATGTTGATTCAGGTCAAGCGGTGTGCCGTGATTTCTGGAATGATTTTTCGTAATTTGATGTCTGGTGGTTGTGATGGTCGATTGGAGTGGAGGTTTGGACTAAGTATCAGCTATGACGGACAGGCCGGGTTCAGAACAGCGGTTATTGAGAATTTATCTTCGCGGTCGTCATGAGCGTTGTCCGCGATGTGGTTATGATCTTTGTAATCTTGGCAGCGGCCGTTGTCCGGAATGTGGTGATGCGTTATGTCTCGGAGTGAAGCTGGTCGAGCCACGACTGGCGGCGTTTATAACGGGTTTGGTGCTGACGGCCTCGTCGTTTGGTTTTTCGGGATTGTTTCTGTTTATTTTTATTGCGGGTTCGATTACGTACAACGATTGGGGGCCAGTACCGATATGGGTCAGTATGCTGTCGACTCTTGCAATATCGGGCTTGATTATGTATTTATGGATAAGTCAGTCGCGTTGGATAAGGCGTACCCGGCCGGAGAGACAGTGGATACTGGCAGGTTTATGCGCCCTATTACCGGTTGGGAACGGTGTTGTTTTTTATATTGTGATGGTGATGCTGAACTGAATGGTGGCATCATGATATCCCTGAACATTCGATGGTTATTTTGATCGTTCGAGAGATGAAGCGGATGGATGAATATGGCAGATGATCGGGTCGGGGACAAAGTGAATCGCAAGCCTGTGATCGGTTTGCTGGGCGGTCCGGGATCGGGCAAGAGCCGGGTAGCCCGGATCATGTCGGAGCTTGGCTGCGGGGTGATCGACTCGGACGAAATTGCAAAGCAAGTTATTGAGGAAGAGGAAGTTAAGAGAAAGCTTGTAAGGAGGTGGGGTGAAGGCATTCTGGACAATCGCGGGGTGATCGACCACCGGTTACTGGGGAATGTGGTGTTCAGTGATGAAAAGGAGCTGAATAAGCTGGAGTCGATAGTACACCCCCAGGTACACCTTCGTCGGTCCGAGCTGATGGAGCAGTACCAGTCGTCGGGGGAGTTACGGGGCGTCGTTGAAGATTGTCCGTTACTTCTTGAGAAATCTATAGATACGAGCTGTGACGTGCTGGTATTTGTGAAAGCGGATCGAGATATCCGTCTGGAAAGGGTGAAACGATCGAAGGGTTGGGATGACCGTGAGCTGTCGAGGCGTGAGAAAAATCAGATGCCACTTGACACGAAGCTGAAGGCAGCCGATTATGTTATTCAGAACGAGACGGATAATGATGAGCTGCTGGCTAATGAAGTCCGTCGCGTACTTTCCCAGATTTTACAAAATCAGACCCAGGGAAATTGATTTTAAGGAATGATTCGATTCAGCCGGTTGTATTTTGCTGGCTGCTGAAGTATGCTGGTTGACGTTGATACTTTCATCAGCCACCCCTGAAGCGTGGTTTCCATCAACAAGCCACATCCAATGATCACCGGGTAATTACGTTGCTGATAAACAAGCAGACCAGATAAAAGGATTTTGTTTCAGTTTTACGGTTTTAAGGAGAGCCATTCCTATGGCGACGAAGACAACCAAACGTAGTAAGAGATCTTCCGGATCAGGCAACCGAGGCTCGGGAAACGGGCCGGTGCAGAGTTCAGCGGAAGAAGAAACATCAATGAAGAACGGCGGGCCGCGGCCATCGCAGACAGATGAGCAGTTGGACGCCGAGACGCAGGAGCGTTACGAACAGGCGAAGAAGAGTGACCTGGCGTTGCATGACCTGCAGAAAATGTCAGTGGATGAATTGCATGAACTGGCCCAGAAGGAGGGTATCGAGGATTACTCGGGACTGAAGAAGCAGGATCTTGTCTTCAAGATACTGAAGTCACGGATCACGGCCCAGGGTCTGATGTACGGCGAAGGGGTTTTGGAGATTCTGCCGGATGGTTTCGGTTTTTTGCGAAGTCCGGAATATTCTTACCTTGCCTGTCCGGATGACATTTACGTAAGTCCATCCCAGATTCGCCGGTTCGGGTTGAAGGTGGGTCATATCGTCCAGGGTACGATACGTCCGCCGAAGGAATCGGAACGATATTTTGCACTGCTTCGAGTAGACGCGATCAACGGGAAGCCGCCGGATGCTTTGAATGATATATCGACCTTCGAGGATCTGACGCCGCTGCATCCGAAGGACCGACTGATTCTGGAGACGGTTCCGGAAGAGATCGAGATGCGAATCGTCGACCTGGTGACGCCGATCGGTCGTGGTCAGCGTGGATTGATCGTCGCCCCGCCGCGTACCGGCAAGACGATTCTGCTTCAGAAGATGGCGAAGGCGATCATCACGAATTTTCCGGATGTGAAGGTGATGGTGCTGTTGATCGACGAGCGTCCCGAGGAGGTGACTGACTTCCGTAATAACACGCCGGACGACGTAGAGGTTGTGGCGTCGACGTTCGACGAGCAATCGTCGCGTCATGTTCAGGTCTGTGATATGGTGATCGAGAAGTCCAGGCGTATGGTCGAGTTCGGTGAGCATGTGGTGATTCTGATGGACTCGATCACGCGTATGGCCAGGGCGTATAACGCGGAGATGCCGCACTCGGGCAAGATTCTGACCGGCGGTCTGGATTCGAATGCATTGCAGAGGCCGAAGAAGTTCTTCGGGTCGGCCCGTGCGATCGAAGGCGGCGGTTCGCTGACGATTCTGGCGACGGCGTTGATCGATACGGGCTCGAAGATGGACGATATCATTTTCGAGGAATTCAAAGGCACGGGTAACAGTGAACTGCATCTTGACCGGCGTCTTGTTGAGAAACGGGTCTGGCCGGCGATCGATATATCCGCATCAGGTACACGACGTGAAGAGCTTCTGATGGACCAGAAGGAGCTTCAACTGGTCTATCGTCTTCGCAAGGTGCTGTCAGATATGAACGTGGTGGAATCGATGGAACTGCTGAAGGGCCGATTGCAGAAGGTGAAGACGAATGCGGAGTTCCTGATGACGATGAGCCTGGACTAGTGACGGCCTGTTGCGGGTCATTATCAGCAGTCACGGGTTAGAGCATTTTGAATTATTGAATTGTGTTAGCCGGGATGATTTATGGAATGATCCTGGCATTTCGAAATCAGAAACCAACAACGGCCGGAACCTGTTCCGGCCGTTGTCTTTCATGATGAACGATTCTCCCTTTTATCAGGGCAGTGTTTCTTCGTCTTCATTGGAGTAGTCGGACGTTCCGACGGAGTTATACGCCCGCACGCGGTAGTTGTAGGTACCCGGTGCGAGGTTCCTGTCGGTATACCTGGCGAAGTTGGCGGCGACGATGGCAATGGTCTGGAATCCGCTGCCGGCGTCGCGTTCGATTTCGAACCCTTGTTCGTTACCGGCGTTGTCGGTCCAGGTGAGTCTTATCTGGTTGGCCAGGGATTGCGTCGCGACCAGTTCCGTGGGCGCGTCGGGCACATCGCCGATGTCGGTGGTACCGCATGCTTCATTGGAGTAAGGCGAAGCGCCGTAGGCGTTATAGCCGCGGATCCGATAGCAGTAATCGGTGGACGGCGCGAGGCCGGCGTCCTGGTAAGTACGTAACAGGCTGCCGAGAGCGGCGATCTGGACGAAATCACCGGTTGCAGTTTTCCGTTCGAGGAGGAATCCGTCGGTGCTGCCCGGGATGATGGTCCAGCCCAGGTTGATCTGGCCGTCGGTGATCAGATCGATACTGAGCACGGGCGCATCAGGCGGAGTGGGTTCGAGGGTAACGGTATCTTCGTTGGTATAGTCTGATTCACCGATGCCGTTGTATGCCAGCACGCGGTACGTATAGGTTCCGATGGCGAGGTTTTTGTCGGAATAGTTCGTGACGTTTGCGGCGACGGTTGCGACAGCGGCGAATCCGCCGCCGTTATCGCTGCGTTCGATTTTGGATCCGTATTCGTTACCGGCGTTGTCGGTCCAGTTCAGTTCAATCTGATTGATCCGGACCTTAACGGCGTCGAGGTCGGTCGGAGCAGGCACTGCGGAGGCTGCGGGTGTGGTGGCACAAGCGTCATTCGATTCGGAAGTGATGGTACCGCCCTGGTAGGTAAGCACCCGGTAGCAGTAGGTTGTTTCGGGTTCGAGCCCGGCATCCTGGTAAGAGTCAATAGCACTGGTCATCGAGGCGTGGAAGGCGTAGTTGCCACTGCCGACCTTTCGTTGGAGGATGAAGCCGTCGGCCTGTGTGGTGACGTCGTACCATGAAAGATCGATCTGGCCGCCGAGCACCTGATCAATCACGAGTGGATCGACGGTGACGGGTCCGACCAGTTCGGCTTCGCCCCAGAGGCTGGGGTTGACCCATGCGGTTTCATCGGGGCAGATCCATGCCATCTGCGATTCACGATTGCCGCCGTTGTCATCGTCATCGACATGGACATCGAGTCCGATGATCTTGCCGACGGACGGTGTCTGCAGCGGCTGAGATGGGCCGCCTGAGAGCGTAACCCACGGCAGGGCGAGTTCCAGGAGGAATCCACCGGAGGCATCCGAGACGTTGTGCGCAACGCCAGTGGTGATATTGACCGAGTTCTGTCCGACGAAGAGGCTGGTATCGTTCCAGCAGAACCCGTATTGGAGATCATTGACAGCGTCGAACGTAAGTTCCTTGCTGTTATCGGCGTCGAAGAAGACTTCAATCGCATCGTCCTCCCACCACCAGTCCAGATCACCGCCGCTGTTACCGTCGCGGTAGAGGTCGGCGTCGGTGATCTCAACGAGCAGGTAGAGATAATCGTTATCCCAGAGCGCTTTCCAGGTGGCGGCGGTATCGCTGGTGCCGATGACGAAGTGATCGAGCGGGTAGCTGTTGGCATCGTTCCAGGTAGCTTCGACATTACCGTCGACAACGACCGGCGTCGTCGTCTGAATAATCTGAGCATCGCCTGCGGTCAATTGCGTGACCGGTGGATCTTCCGGTATGCCGATTGATATGATTGCTTCGTTGGAATAGTCGGAGTGGCCTGCGACATTGAACGCCTTTACGCGATAGATATAGAGACCTGTGGCGAGGTTGGAGTTGGTATAGCGAGTGAAGTTGGGTCCGACCACGGCCAGGCCGTTGAACGGTCCGCCGGCGTCACTGCGTTCGATGAGGAAACCCGCTTCGTTGTCAGCGTTGTCGGTCCACGTCAGACGGATCTGGTTGGGCAGCATCTGGCCGGCGGTGAGATTAGTCGGTGCGTTTGGAATTTCAGGGCCTTCCGTTGTACCAGCCGCTTGATTGGAGGGGTCGGACGTACCGTAGGCGTTATAGGCGCGAATGCGGTAGGTATAGGTTGTGGAAGCGGCGAGGCCGGAGTCGAGGTAATCCCTGACGAGGCTGCCGAAAGCGGCGAAGAAGTCATAGTTGCCTTCGCCTATTTTACGATCGATGAGGAATCCTTCGACATTACCGGTTTCGGCCGTCCAAGACAGAGCGATCTGACTGCCGGCGACCTGGTCGACCGACAGGACCGGTGGCTGAGGCGCCGAGGGTGAAAGCGATACGGTATCTTCATTGGAGTATCCGGACTGGCCGAGGTTGTTGTAGGCCAGGAGGCGGTATGTGTAAGTTCCCTCTGGCAGATTTCTATCGGTGTAACGTGCGATATTAGCACCGGTGTAGGCGAGCGTGTTGAACGCACCGCCGTCGACCTGACGTTCGACGATGAAACCAGTTTCGTTATCTGAACTATCGGTCCAGTTGAGTTGAATCTGATTGGGTCTGGTTTGCGTGGCGTTCAGGTCGGCCGGATCAGCGGGCAGATAGGCCGCCGGCGTGGTGCCGCAACCTTCATTTGACGGATCGGATGCGCCGATGTTGTTGTAAGCTTTGATCCGGTAGCAGTAAGTGTTTTCCGGTTCGAGCGGTGCGTCGACATAGTCGGTTATTGACGACGCGAAAGCGGCGTGTGTGGCATAGTCACCGTCGTTGATTTTCCGTGTCAGCAGGTAACCCTGTGCCTGTCCGCCGGAGTTATCGACCCATACCAGGGCGATCTGTCCGCCGCCGACCTCGGTGATTTCGAGAGTCGGAGCGATAGGCGGCTGCGGGCCGGGCGTCGTGTCGAACGCTTCGTTGCTGTAGTCGGTATAGCCGGTGGTCAGCAGAGCTCTTACGCGGTAGGTGTAGGTTGTTTCCATGATCAGGCCGGTGTCGGTGTAGGCGGTGACATCGGTTGCGACGGTAGCGATTTCGTCGAAGTCGCCGGTTGTTTTCCGTTCGATGCTGAAAGCCGTTTCCGAGCTTGAATTGTCGGTCCAGTTCAGGTTGATCTGTTCTGATGATGCCGCGACGGCGCCGAGGTCTGTCGGCGGCAGATCGGGATCGATCGTGTCGCATGGGCAATAGCGAACGGCGTCGAGGTAGACCCAGCCGCCGCCGGTTTTGATCAGTTTGATAGTGTGCGTGTCACAATCGAGATTGTCAGCAGAGAAGATCACCTGTTGGAGTTGATCCGGATCGGCTGAGGCGAAATCGACGGTCGATACGAGGATGTCGTCGATATAGACATCAGCGGTTCCGCCCCAGGTCTGTTTTTCACTGATCAGTTCGACGGCGGTACCTTTGAAGGAGAATTCGAACGCGTCCTGATCGATACTGGTTTCGTGAGTTGTGCCGTCGATTCGGCCGAGGATGTTCGATCTCGGGTTCCACCCCGAGCCGGTGTAAGTGACGGCAGGATGAGCGTCATCGACCATGACGTGTGAAACGGTGTATCTGACGGCGTCAAGATATATCCACTGATTGGCGGCGGTATTGATGATCCTGACCTGGTGGACGGAATCGGAGAGTCCCGTCAGTGAGAAAACGTTTTGGAGAAATTGCGGTGAAGCGGCCTGAAAATCGATGGTGCCTTCCAGGGCGCCGTCGATATAGACATCGGCGGTTCCGCCCCAAGCCTGTTTTTCGGCGATCAGGTCGATTGCAATACCCTTGAAGTTGAACAGGATTTCGGCGCCAAGTTCACTGCTTTCGTGCAGAGTGCCTGCGGCGCGTCCTGCCCAGCCGGTCTGAGCGAACCAACCGCCGGTATAAGTGATAGCTGCATCGGTGTCGTCCATGACGACATGGTGTGAGAGGCAGTCCGCCTGTGCTGGAAGTTGAGGCAGCGTGAGTCCGACAGGCATTTCGCCGTCGATCATGAGTACGCCGGTGTATGCCGGTTCACCGAGTTCAGCCAGGACCAGCCAGTTTTCACCCGTCTGGGGATTACCGCAATCGGTTAATGCGATAACGAGTCTTTCATAACGGATGAAGTCGTTGTCCCCGAGTATCCATGCCGTGTTGTAAGTACACGGGATGGTCTGAACAAGGGGTGTGACGCCGTCGATATCCGTTTCGAAAGGCAGGTATTGAGCGGTTTGCGCCATCTGTCGGCGGTAGACTTCCTGTGCTGCGTTGATCAGCCGATCGACGGCCGGGCTGACATTCGTCGCGGGGCTCTGATCTGCAGGAATGAGATAAGCGATTTTCATCGCCTGGCCTCGAGTTGACTGTGTGTTTGCGAGCAACATCAGGTTGAAACAGAGTGCTGTTGCCAGACAAGCGACGTAAGTCATAGCGTGATGTGTCGAGTCATTGCCGTGATCCGGTGAATGCATCATGGTCTCGCCTCCATATGAAAAGAAGTTTCAGGTTAACCGGTAACTTTCCTACTTCCATGATGCTAGAAGTGAAAAATTGATGAATCGCTAATAATCGATGACTTAGCACTACAGCGCTATCAAGGTCCCCTGGTGCGCTTCAGTCGTGACCTGATC
>CAYRND010000107.1:0-13996 GCA_964425365.1 uncultured Phycisphaeraceae bacterium | reverse complement strand
TTATCGGCTTGCCCCGGTGGTAAACTTGAGCTTTTATAGCGCTGTAGTGTTAAGTCATTATGCATGAGGACCTGCGACATCGCGTATTGGGGTGGTGGGCCGGCCTGATCAGCCGCCGGCCCGGCTGGGTTCTGTTTATTGCCGCCGTGGTTGCCGGCGCTTCGATTGCAATCACACTCGGTCAGCTCCGATTTCAATCGGACCGGAATGATCTTATTGCAAAAGACCTGGAATGGAACAAGCGATTTCTGCATTGGCAGAAATCATTTCCCGCACAGAGTGACTTGGTTGTTGCGGTCGATACCTATAACCGTGAGGATCAACCCGATGAACTGATTCGTTCACGGGCAATGGAACTGGTCGACGAACTGGCACCAGAACTCTGGCGCGATGAATATATCAGCGAGGCGATCTGGGGCTATGATCCACAAGCCAGCCATCCAAAAACCATTCGCCTGTTGCCTCCGGACGAATTCGATCAGTATCTGAACGCCATTGCCCAGTCCTCGCCCATGCTTCGGAGTAATCATGTCAGCGAGCTTATTCGCAGAAGTGTCGCTCGCATGCAGGCGGATGCCGACCTTGATACGCCCGGCGCTGTCGCCGAGTCGCTGAAGGAGTTCAATGCACTCATCAATGCATTTGCATTGCGAATGAAAACCCCCTCGGACCAACCGATCGATCTGATGCAGCAGGTCGAGCAGGCTATGGGGCGTCGGCATTGGGAATACCTGACTACGGAAAACCAACGGCTCCTGCTTATTCTGCTGACGCCCCAGCGCGAAACCGAATCGATCAATCCGCTCGATAAATCCATCCGCAATGTCCGCCGCATACTGGATCGTTATCACCGGAAATACCCCGATCTGAGATTTGGTTTTACCGGCATCGAGGTCATCGAGACCGATGAAACAGAAGCTGCAACACGTGATTCCGCTGTTGCTTCCATCATTGCGGCGGTTCTGATCGCCACACTGCTGGTGACTGCATTTCACAGTTTTCGTAAGCCGCTCATGTTGATGACCGCACTGGGTATCGCGATCGCCTGGTCGTTCGGCTTCCTGACATTGACCATCGGGCATCTTCAGGTGGTGAGTGTGGTTTTTACCGTCATCCTGTTGGGGCTCGGCGTGGCGTTCGGTATCCATATCATCTCCCGTTTCGAATTGATTCGTCACCACTATCCGGATACCCGATCCGGCTTTACCCAGGCGATTCAGGATACTTTCGAAACAATCGGGCCGGGAATGATCACCGGAGCGGTTACCACCTCGGCGGCGTTCTGTACAACGATGCTGACTGATTTCATCGGTGTGGCCGAGATGGGCATGATCGCCGCGGCCGGTGTTATTCTCTGCCTCTTCTCCATGATTACTGTATTTCCGGCCATGATGCGATATTTCCGCGCGGAACACCGGCATGTCAAGCCGCTCAGCCAACGATATATTCATATTTTTGAAGAACACTGGGTCATGCCGTTCGTCCGGCAGCCGAAGTGGACGCTTGCCGTCGCTGCAGTTATCACCATCTTATCAGTGGTCGGCATATCAAGAATGCGATTTGACTATAACCTCATCGAGCTACTGCCACGTAATGTCGACAGCGTCGACTGGCAGCGTGCGATCATCGAGGACGGTGAGCAGTCCATCTATTACGGTGTGAGTATTGTCGATAATATGGAACAGGCAAGGGCACTGGCGAAACGGTATCGCGAGTTGGATACCGTGGAGTCTCTGGGCGGAGTCGGTCGGCTGATTCCTGTCGACCAGCAGGAGAAACTTGACAAGCTGGCGAAAGTCCATGCGGATTTAAAGGATGACCTGGTCTATGCCGAATCACTGTCTGTTGACCTGGACCAGATTAAAGCTGATCATCTCGCTCTGACGAACCAGCTCGCTTCGCTGGGCATTCTATTGGGTGCGGTCGATGCGAATGTGCCTGAACAGCTCAGACCCATCCTTGCACAGACTTCCATTGCAATCAACCGCTTCCTCGCCGCCGCACGCAGCCTCGACGATGCCTCGATTGCCGATCGGATCGAGGCGCTGAACCGGGACTATCTGACCTGGCGCACGTCGGCCATCCGACAGATCAAACAGGTGTTCGATTCAACACCGATTGAAGTCGAAGACCTGCCGGATAGAGTCATGCGAGCTTATATCGGAAAAAGCAACGGTAATCGTAAGTTGGCGATTGAAATCTTTCCGAAACTGCCCGAATCGGTCGCTGACCCCCTACACCCGGAATTTCTCGGTCGATTCATTACCGATATGGAATCAGTCGATGAAGAAGTGACCGGTGTCATTGTCCAGTATTACTATTCGGGGCGGCTGATCTGGACATCGTATCTCAAGGCTGGCTTGTACGCACTTATCGCAGTATTTCTTCTGGTACTTATCGACTTTCAATCCGTGATGGATGCGACGCTTACACTTGTACCGGTAGCTTCCGGTTTCGCCGTTACTTTCGGTATCATGCATCTCGTCGGTATGCAGATCAACCCGGCAAATATTATCGTTCTGCCTCTCATGTTCGGCATCGGCGTCGATGCAGGTGTTCACATGCTGCATCGATATCGCCAGGATCCTATCTGCCGACCGCTGGGTTTGTGCGCTGGTACGGGTAAAGGCATTTCATTAACCAGTTATACAACGATGATCGGGTTCGGCGCTATGCTGATTGCCCGTCATCGTGGCATTGCGAGTCTTGGTTTCGTGCTTGCACTCGGGATCGGCATGACCACACTTGCCTGTTGGACTGTCATGCCCGCTTTGCTGGAACTCAGAACGAGAAAACGAATCACCCGTAGTGTCCGGTAACGGGCGGCCGGTATTGATATCACTACTTTCATCTGCTTCGGAAAATCATTGCTCGCAACCGAAACCTGCATTGACGGCAAGGTTCGACAGTTCCTGCTTCTGACGGTTATTGATGAAGCAATCAGTCGTATTTGCAGGGCCGGTGTCGCGGTTTTCAATGATCAGTACCATCGCATCGTTGCTTAGAGCATGAGTATGCCATGTGCCTTTTTTCACGTTATACAGTTTCAACCGCTGCATCGGTACGGCATGGATTTGCGTGACAGTATCGTTTCCTTCACCGATGAAGAGAATGCAATCACCCTTAAGCAGGACGAATACCTCATCCGTCAGCTCATGACGACTGAACTTGTTGATCTTGTCAAGGACATATTCATCTTCCAGATTGAGAATCGCCACACGCCAGTCATGGTAATCGACCAGCGGTCTGTAACCGGCGCCTGTATGTTCACTTATGTCAAGTAACTGATTACTGATAGCCATGAATTTCAGTACTTCCTGTCATCTTCTCGATTGAAAAAATCGCTGCAGTATGGCAGCACATTCGCCTGCCATTACACCACTGCGGACGATAATCCGGTGGTTCAGCCTCGTATCGGTACATAGTTGATAAAGGGTATCAACCGCGCCCATTTTCGGATCCGCCGTACCGTAGACCAATCGATCGATCCGGCTGTTCACCAGCGCGCCCGCACACATTGGACAGGGTTCCAGGGTGACCGCCATCGTGCAGCCGTCAAGACGCCAGAGACCGATCCTCCGGCCGGCCTCACGCAATGCGAGTATCTCAGCATGCGCCGTTGGATCTGCCAGGGTTTCACGCATATTATGCGAAACGGCAATGACTTCCTCGCCGCGGTACACTACTGCGCCTACGGGTACCTCGCCACGCTCCGAGGCACGACCGGCTGCGTCAAGCGCCAGCAACATCATCTGATTGTCCAATGCATCCATAGCAGATAGTATACCTTACGAATCATCAGCGCAAGATGAATCTTGTCTAGCCTTCAACCTGCTAACGCTGCTGACGATCTACTTCCTGCATATTTATCCAATTCCGCCCGAATCTGTTAAACTGGCGTCATGCGCATCATGTGTGCCTCAGACAGTTTCAAGGAATCCCTGTCCGCACGGGATGCCGTGGCAGCCATGGCAAAAGGGGCACATCAGGCCGCTCCGGATGTGGAGGTCGATCTCTGCCCGATCGCCGACGGGGGTGAAGGGACAGTTGATGCCCTTGTCGCGGCAACTTGTGGTGAGATAATCAGTTCACGCGTCAGCGGCCCGATTCAGGATAGCCACGTGGATGCCCGGTGGGGGCTGCTTGGGGATACCGGCCGAAAAATCGATGGGCTCAGCGGCGGGTGTACCGCCGTGATTGAAATGGCGGCGGCATCAGGCCTGATTCTCGTTCCACCGCATCAGCGTAATCCGCTCAAAACGACAACCTTCGGTACCGGCGAACTCATTCGCGAATCACTCGACCGAGGGGCCGAACGCGTTATTCTCGGTATCGGTGGCAGTGCAACCTGCGATGGCGGATGCGGCGCCGCTCAGGCACTCGGTGCTCGGTTCTTTGATCGGCGCGGTGCGTTGATCAATTCGCACATAACCGGTGGTATGCTGCTCGAAATCGGCAGTATCGATACCAGCGGCATGGACCCGCGATTACGGCGGATCGACCTGGTCATTGCATGTGACGTCAATAACCCGTTTTACGGCCCGTTGGGAGCCGCCCACATCTATGCACGGCAGAAAGGCGCTGACCATGAACAGGTGAACCTCCTGGACCAGGGGTTGGAACACATGGCCGTTCTTATTCACAGACATATTCACATTGACATTACAGAGCAGCCCGGCGCAGGAGCGGCGGGGGGTCTCGGCGGCGGAGCACTCGCATTCTTCGGCGGGCATCTCAGACGTGGTGTGCAACTCATTCTCGATGCCGTGGCGTTTGATCAACGTATACAGCAGTGTGATATGTGCTTGACAGGTGAGGGCAAACTCGATGCACAGTCACTTTCGGGAAAAGCGACCATGGGTGTTGTCAAAGCTGCTTCAAAATACAATGTCCCTGTTGTCACGCTCGTCGGACGGTTGGGTGATGTCTCCGAACAGGTGCTCGCAATGGAGTTTCAGAACTACCGTGTTATCGGTGAACATCTGCCTCTGAAGGATTCCATCGAAAGAGCCGCGGAATTGCTTGAGCAGGCATCCGCCGATGTTGTTCGCGGGTTTATCGCTTCACCACGGTCTCTTATGCTCAATGATAATTCGCCTTGATCCCCGACGGCGAAGTGTGAATATCGATAAGCCGGTGGCGGTGAAGATGGGCTACATCACCCAACCCGATGCACCTGGGAGTGGCCACTTCACTGCATCGCTCGTCGAAAAGAATCGTTGTTACGGAAGTGGGCGGCAGGAAAAAGGAAGCATACATGAATGGAAGCGGTACTTCCAGCAGATGGGCAAGCCAGGTCAATCCGAACCCTCCGTGGCAGAAGACGGCAATGGCATCTTCATTGCGGTTTTCAATCCGGTAAACGCCGCCGCTGCGAACATAACCATGACGGGCCAGCAGACGATCCGATTCAGTTTTGAGTGCTTCGAATTCCGCATGGAATTTCGGATCGTCGAAATAAGGGTACCTTGACCAGTTCTGTTGCTGAGGCGGAGGGTTAAACGAACGTACATAATGGCCGTGGATATCCCACAGTGTGAATGCCGTTCCACTGCCGGGCGGTTGTTCGATCATCCAATCGAGTTCAGCCGTCCAGTCCAGTGTTGTCACCGTCATGTTCCTCGCTGCGGCAGTGTATTGGGCTGTGGCCTGTGCCCGCCCGCGCGGCGAAGTATATAGATAATGCAGTGGTACGGCGGTCATACGATCGGCGAGCGCCTGGGCCTCGCGATGCCCCTGCGCCGTGATGGTATCGTTGGCATAATCGGGATCGGCGTGTCGGATGATGTATAAACGCATAACTGCACCGTCTTACGTGTTGGACTGGGGAAGATTCGATTGCGATTCCTGATGCGGTATCACCGCCAGTACCGAGACGCCGCCCATGACACGATCGCCTGTTTCAACCTTAATTTCAGCATGCAGCGATTCCGGAAGATACAGTTCGGTACTCGATCCGAGTTTGATCATGCCCAGACGTGTACCTCGCTGTAGTGTCTGCTTTTTACGCACGGAACAGACGATGGTCCGTGCGAGCATGCCCGCGATCTGACGGATTGCAGCCACATGATGACGACGGATCGGATGGACCAACACGATCAGGTTCGATTCGTTTTCTTCCATGGAAGATGGATTGAGTAGATTCAGATGCCGACCCTGTTGATGCCTGATTGTTTCCACTGTGCCGTGGCAGGGCGAACGATTGATGTGAACATTGAAGATGCTCATGAAAATGCGGATGCATACCGCCGGTCCATCGAACGGCTCGAACCGGTCGATTCGGTGTATTGAACTGATCCGTCCGTCGGCAGGGGATACCACGATTCCGCGTTGCGGGGGCACCGCTCGCTCCGGATCACGGAAGAACAGCACCAGCCCCGTACCGATCAAGATTACAGGAAACGATAGATACCACGTACCCATCAGAATGACGGTGATCGCCAGCAGCAGGGTGATTGCCGCCAGAGTGAGCCATTCATTCTTGCCGTATAAACTGAGCATCCAGGTGATTGTAACGTGTGTGACTGATCTCTGGAATAATGTACATCATGCTGTCGGCATGGCGTTATGCAAGCTCGTCAAGCTCTGTCAGATCATCGGGTCATCGCATGGCGGCTTTACCCATGAACGATCCGATTACACCGAAAACAATGCTCGCCACGAGTAGAACGGCACACCAGATCATCAGGTTCAGTGAGGGGCTTTGCCCCATGGGCATTTCCGTCAGCAGTGAAGTGATTGGGCTTTTGGTACCCATCAGAGAGGCCACTGCCACCGTCAGGCCGATAATCAGCGTGATGAACGAACCGATCAGTATGCCCGAGTTGAAGCCGCTGGCCGACGGATCGATTTCTTCCTCGATAACGGCCATGGACATCGGCTCACTTACCCCGGTTACCTGCTGCGATGTTTCACCGGCAAGGTTATCGAGATCGATCGGCGTCGCCTGGCCGGACTCCATCGCCATGGCGCCGTCGAATATCCCCGACGCCGCTACCGATGAGCCGAGTTTGGAGTCCGACGGGCCTGCCGCACCGCCGCCGCCGCCGCCGCTGCCGCCCGCGGGATAGATTTCATCCAGCAGTTCAGCGCCCAGTGAAGTGTCATCACTTTCACGCGTCAGATCGAGCAGACCGGATCCTGAACCCACATTATCCAGTGCCAGTTCCTCGTCATCGACGATCGGCTCGGTCAACTGGGTTTTTGCCAGTGGATCAGCGTGTTCGACCTCACCGGTTTCAAAGACACTGATACCGGACTGGCCGCCCTTTGTATCGTCAGCTTTCAGATCGATCGCGTCCGTACCACCTGTACTGTCCGAAAGGGGGATCGGACCGCTCGATCCACCGGCCGCCGTTTCGTTGCCGGCTGCCATGTTGTCAACCTGCTCGCGTTTGAACATAAGTTTGTCGCGGTCACGGAACTGCTGGAGCTGCCCGCTGGAGGCAAGCTCCTTCACATGTTGCTCCGAGAGCCCCAGCTTCTCTGCCGCTTCCTCCAAGGTATAGAACATCTTTGCCATGACAAACTCCTGTTGATTCGAAGCATTACCTCCTGTCAGGTCCATCAGGTCCGATGTTTACTGCTTGCTCCACTCCGTATGGATACTCCCTGAAATACACCTGACAGGGTCAATATTATCATAAGCGATCATGGTGGCTTCGACAAGGTCGAGAAGTCGTTTTTCTCCATCTGACAGTTTGACTGCCGGATAGCGGTTACCGATGATGCCCGCATGACTTTTGCTTACGGCCTGATTCAACCTGCCGACCTTTCATTACCGGAACTCCCGGATTCGCTTGAAGGCCTGAAAATCGCGCATCTCAGCGATATACATATAACTCGTCACAGAGAACGTCATAACTTGCTAATTAATCAACTTGCCTCGATTCGCCTTGACCTTATGGTTCTTACCGGCGATTACATGACACGGCCGGGCGATGAAAAACATGCCTGCAACATGCTCGATCGACTGCTGGTCCGGGTCAAGCCTAAGTATGGCACTTACGGGGTTTTCGGTAATCATGACTCTTTCGATTTCCGGGATCAGGCACATCGGTTGCCGGTGACGTGGCTAACGAACCGCTCCTGTCTTACTGGAGATGGCCTGGTCGAGTTATACGGACTGGACAGTTTCTGGCCGGAGCTATCGGACTCGGTGGCTCTTGTGCTCGATGCGGCGGAACGGAGCACACAGATCGGCGACCAAGCGACCGTCCAGCGGCCCATTCGCCTCATGCTTTGCCATTTCCCCACCTGTATCGCCACCGCCGCCGACCTTGGTATGGATCTGGTCCTCTCAGGACATACCCATGGCGGACAGTGCCGGTTGCCGCCCAATCGGGCACTGGTGAATGCCTGTGATCTGCCGCTCAGATTCACCAGCGGTCTGATTCGTCATCAGAACACCCAACTGGTCATTTCCCGGGGACTCGGTGAAGTAGATCTGCCATTTCGTATCGCTTGTCCGGCACACGTACCGGTTTATACGCTACATAAACGTCCGATGCAGGGAATCAATACCGGCGGCTTCGATGTCATCTGGAAATGGTGAGAACAGTCGCGCTTATGATGGTGATCAAACCAACAGTGTTGTGGTTTCCGCCGGCAGGTGAACAATCGTGCCGTCTTGATCGCGGCGGAGAATAAGACCATTATCCGGATCCAAATCAAGAACATGGCCTTCAATCGTCTCCCCGTTATGACGTAGCCTTACATGGTGATTAATGCTCGATGAGCGATTACGCCACTCGGTCAGCATAACCGGGATATCGTCATGTGAAAGAACCTCATCCAGCGATTGAATAAGTTCGGCCAGAACTTTCAGTCGATCGACATGCACCTGCTGCATAACGAGACTGGTCACATTCCTCTGCATGGCAGGATCATTACGCCGACAGTCGGTGATATCATCCGGAGTGAGTGAGATATTAACACCAATCCCGATGACGGCCGCCGTTTGTCCTTCAGTAGTGCGGCAGGTTTCCACCAGAATGCCTGCGATTTTATCGCCATCCAGATGAATATCATTCGGCCATTTGATAGTGGCTTTCAACGGGTGTGCCTGCAGAAACATGTCCATCACCCGGGCGACGGCGACACTTGTGCTGAATGTCACATGGTTGATCAGTTGTGATGAAGTCTGTCTGCCTGGCCTGTCAGTAAATAAGGCGATCCGGCTGAATGTAAGGGAACGACCTTCAGGAGCGTGCCAACGTCGACCGAGTCTGCCCCGGCCGTTTGTCTGTCGTCCGGCAATGATGATCGCCCCGTCACAGGACCGGCCGCGGGAATCAATCACACGACGTGCGGCGTCCTGGGTGCTCGTCGTCTCTGCGTACACCTCGATAAGTCTGTTACGATCCCCACGATGGGACAGATAATCCTTCCATACGCCGATTCCCGTTTCCATCAGCCGTATGCCCTGCTGCGGGTGGCGTTCAAATCGGCATCCGTCACAGGTAAGCTGGTCGATCAGTTGAATCACGCGCTGGTAAGGCAGGTGGCACAGATTCGCAAGCGACGTGATAGTTGTCGGGTGATCGCGATTCAGCAGGATATCGAGCAGTGTGATGGAAGGATCAGACTGGCGAGATAATTCGTTGGTCACGGCAGGTCCAGTCCGATATCAACTGCCGGTGCCGAGTGAGTAATCGCCCCGATTGCGATTCGATCCACGCCGGTCTCGGCGATCGACCGGATATTGGCCGGATTGATCCCGCCGCTGGCTTCCAGCTCGATCAAGCCGGCGATGCGGTCTCGCATGGCAACAGCCTGCCTGATCTGGTCGACGGGCATGTTATCAAGCAGGATGACATTGATATCAAGATCCCAGAGCATGTCCAGTTGGTCCAGTCGGTCCACTTCGACCTCGACAAATTTCAACTCACGCCAGGTCCGTTTGGCGCGTTGGATCGCATCTCGCAGAGTGCCGGCCAGTTGCTCAGGTTCGATGTGGGAAATGTGGTTGTCCTTGATGAGCATGGCGTCGTAAAGCCCCATCCGATGTGAATGCCCCCCGCCGCAGGCGACGGCATATTTCTCGATATGCCGGAGCCCGGGCAGCGTTTTCCGTGTATCGTAAATCCGGGCACGGGTATGAGCGATCTGCTCAACGAAATTCGCGGTCAGTGTCGCAATGCCGCTCAGATGAGTCAGAAAGTTGAGTGCTACACGTTCGAGGGTGAGTATGCTGCGTAAGGGGCCGGACAATGTCGCGAGTGTCTGTCCGCCTGTAAATGGTTTGCCGTCATGAAGATGCAAATGGACGTTGATCCGTTCATCGTAAATACCTGCGAGGCGGCTGATCACCGCCCCGCCGGACAGTCGGCCGGGCTGCCTGGCGACCAGGGCGGCATCGTGCGATAGCGCGGCCGGTATGCATTCGAGCGAGGTGACGTCGATGTCCTTTGCGCCCAGGTCTTCGGCCTTCGCACGCTGGAGCAGCGATTCCAATTCGTCTTCGGACAGGTAGTCGGTCAGTTTCAGATCGCCGGGGCCGCTCATAAATTTTACTCGGATCTTGTGATTGAATCATTCACGTTAAATAGGTGTAACCCGTCAGGCCCTGTTCATAAAAGCGGCGTAGCAGTCGCGACTCTTCGAGATTCAGTTTCTTGTCACGCAGCGCTTTTTCTATCGATTGCCGGAATGCCCTGCGGAGTTCCTCGGGTTTGTATTGAACGTATTCCAGCACTTCGTTGACGGTATCGCCTTCGACGACTTCTTCCACGACGATTTCACCATCCTGGTCGACACTGACATGCACAGCGTGGGTATCACCCAGCAGGTTGTGAAGGTCGCCCAGAATCTCCTGGTACGCCCCGACCAGAAACGCGGCGAGATAATAGTCCGCACCGGTGAAAGGATGAAGCTCGAGCACCGGCTTGACTTCACGGTGGCCGATGAAATGGTCGATTCGCCCGTCGGAGTCGCAGGTAATATCCGCCAGTGTGCCGCGGCATGTCGGCTTTTCATTCAACTTGTGTATGGGAATGATCGGAAAAACCTGATCGATCGCCCAACTGTCGGGCAGCGACTGGAAGATTGAACAGTTGCAGAAATAGGTATCCGCCAGCATTGCCTCCAGACCTTCAAATTCCTCTGGCACATAGGGCATTTTGCGGGTAATTCTCAGGACCTTCGAACAGATGCTGTAGAACAGCCG
The DNA here is from genome assembly GCA_964425365.1 of uncultured Phycisphaeraceae bacterium. Lineage (GTDB taxonomy): Bacteria > Planctomycetota > Phycisphaerae > Phycisphaerales > Phycisphaeraceae > CAYRND01. Next base: position 2,829 of record CAYRND010000107.1, on the reverse strand, counting down.
TTCTGCCAGGCCGCGATGTGCGAGCGAACAGTAGCCCAGGTTGAACAGATGCAGCGTTTCATCGCGAGCGAGCAGGGCATCGTGATAGTTCTCGATGTAATTGCTTTCGGTCAGATGATCGTGCGAGTCGTAAAGTGTTTTGACCGGGTGCGGCAGCTCATGGATCGCCGTTTCGTCGTACCGTTCAGGCAGTTCAAAGCGGTCGAATCCCGACCAGCCGAGCACATTGAAGAGCAGTGCGCTATGATGCGCCACCATCGCCCGGCCGGATTCACTGATGATCGCCGGGTGAGGGACCCCGGCCGATTCGCAGATTTCACGTATGTGAAACACCACGTCGTTGGCATATTCCTGGATGGTGTAGTTGGTGCTGGATCCGATCGTGGTTTTCGAGCCGTCGTAGTCGACCCCTAGGCCGCCGCCCACATCGATGTATTCCAGCCCCGCTCCCATTGCGTACAGTTCAGCGAAGATGCGAGATTGTTCGATGATGGCGCTTTTGATATTACTGATATTATTGATCTGACTGCCCAGGTGAAAGTGCAGAAGTTTCAGGCAGCCGAGCAGGTCTTCGCGGCGGAGATATTCAACGGCCTCGATTACCTCACTCACGAACAGGCCGAACTTGCTCCTCGCCCCCCCGGACTCTTCCCACTTTCCGGCGCCGCGTGCCGCGAGTTTCACACGTAGTCCGATCTGCGGTCGAACCGAGTGCATCTTCGCATAACGAGCAATCAGTGACAGTTCGGAATATTTCTCCACGACCGGGATCACGTTCATGCCCATCTTGCTGGCGATGATTACGGCCTCGATGTACTGATCGTCCTTGAACCCGTTGCAGATGATCGGCGTATCGGGTGTTTCAATCAGTGCAATAACGGCCAGCAACTCGGGTTTCGAACCGACCTCGACACCGAAGCCGTATTCCCGGCCCACTTTCAGTACTTCCTCGACAATCTGTCGCTGCTGGTTCACTTTGATCGGATAGACACCGAAGTACCGGCCGTTGTAGTTCAGTTCATTCATGGCGTTTTCAAATACACTCGCCAGTGTCGCGATCCGGTGCTTGAGGATATCCGTGAACCGGATGAGAAGCGGAGGTTCCAGGTCACGCTGGCGCAGCTCATCCACCAGAACTTTCAGATCGATCTGCGGTGATTCATTACCGGTCGGCCTGGCAACGAGATGCCCCTCGCTGTTTACTGCGAAATAGGGATGGCCCCAGCGGTTGATTCCGTAAAGTCTGGCCGAGTCCTCGACCGTCCAGTTCTGCTGATCTTGTGTAAGTTTGTCATTGAGTTCTTCAAGCATATTGGATGCCGTCGCCTGTCTGGTTATCTGGCCCATGTGTTTCCGTTCCATGTAAGAAGCATCGAAGTTTTTCACAGTAAGCCGGTAATATCGCCGTGAGACTGCATATTGTAACGCAATCAGGACGGTAGTGTACCACCGTATGGGTTCGAATCGCTGAAAATCAGGGGGTGCTCCGGCAGGTGACATCGACCTGGTTTCGCCGGCGCTGTGCCGCATCCATCTGTGCGGCCGACGGGCTGTTGCCGCTGTCCATCATATCGATGAAGCAGTCGAAGAGGTAGCGTGCGTCATGCGGACCCGGACTCGCTTCAGGATGGTACTGGACCGCGAAAATGGGCAGATCAGGATGACGGAACCCTTCGAGTGTCTGATCGTTCAGATTGATGTGCGTCGGTTCTCCCCCGACGGATTTGAGCGAGTCGATATCGATCCCGAATCCGTGATTCTGGCTGGTGATTTCGACCTTTCGCGTATCGAGGTTCTGCACCGGCTGATTGCCGCCCCGGTGCCCGAATTTCAACTTGAACCGACGGGCGCCCATGGACAGTCCCAGCAGTTGCAGACCAAGGCAGATGCCGAATATCGGCAATTTTCCGTGTAATGCCCTGATCGTTTTGATTGTTTCCGTAACCGGGTCAGGGTCACCCGGGCCGTTTGAGATGAACAACCCGTCGGGTTGATGTTCCATAATCTGATCAGCCGTAGATTGGTAGGGGAGCACCGTAACCTCGCAGCCGCTGTCGACAAGGTTGCGTAAGATATTCATCTTGGCCCCGCAATCCAGAGCCACCACTTTGCGTGTGGCCGCCGGCCGGTCGACCTTTCCCTGAAGTGGCGCCCAGTTGCCCAGATTCAGATTGAACGTCAATGGCTCGCGGGTGCTGACATCACATACAAGATTTCGGTTCATGAGGCCTGGCGATGACTTCGCGAGTTCGATCAGATCGGCGTCGTTCCTGGCGGGTTCGGTACACAATACGCCGTTCAATGCGCCCTGTGTACGAAGTTTTCGCGTCAGTGCACGTGTGTCGATGCCGGTCAGCCCGACGATTTTCTGTTCCGCCAGCCACTGTTGAAGGGTGCTCGTACTGCGATAGTTGCTGTACAGATTAGCCAGTTCACGGACAACGAAACCTCGCACCTGAACTCGACTCGACTCGATATCCGACGGGTTGATACCGTAATTTCCGATCAGCGGATACGTCATTGTCACAATCTGGCCGGCGTAGGAAGGATCGGTCAGAATCTCCTGGTAACCTGTAAGTGACGTATTGAAGCAGACTTCTCCGTCAACAGCGGACGGTTCAGTGTAGCCGAATCCGCAGCCGTGATAAACACTGCCGTCTTCGAGCGCAAGTCGTGCTGGTACCTTTGATTCTGTCGTCATTCAGCAGATTATACTCGCAATGTACCACCCAGGTAAATCCCGTGCCGGCATCACAGAGATGCTATGGGGCACTTACTAGCACTACAGCGCTATAAAAGCTCAAGTTTACCACCGGGGCAAGCCGATAA
>CAYRND010000106.1:0-14052 GCA_964425365.1 uncultured Phycisphaeraceae bacterium | reverse complement strand
GCTTGCCCCGGTGGTAAACTTGAGCTTTTATAGCGCTGTAGTGTTAACACCTATGCCGGCGGGGGAGGTTGGATCGGGGACTGTCGCCACCAACCCGGTCGTTGTACGCGGCAGGTGACCTGATGGGAAAAGGGGATGCGGCCTGCCAGGATTGAAGCGGCCTGTGCGAGCGGAATGCGGCCGAGCGGCGTGAGGTAGTCATCCACATCCGGCACGGAGGCGCCCTGGAACGCTGCGTAATGGCTCGGTGCCAAGACAATGGCCGTATCGATAGCCTGGTGATCCTGAAGCAGTTTGTAACCATACGCCGCCGTCGGTCCGGAGTAACGATACCCTGCATGCGGACAGACCAGGCCGCGAAGACCGGAGATTGTCGGCGGCGCGGCCTGTTCGAGCAGGATATCGATCAGTTGTTCGAGCTCGGCCGGGTCCGACGGGTAGAAGAGCCCGGCAACGGCCGGTTCACGAGTTCGCTGCTTCGAGCCGGCCTGCTGCGAAACCAGGGTACCTGCATGCAGCAGTAAGATTAACGTTGTGAGACAGGTCGTGATGAGACGTTGCCTGCGATTCATCGGATCGATCCCCTGTTGTCGTTACAGTCTTCTGCCGGGATCAATCGAAGCGATCATCCCGGAAGATGTCAGATTCACTTTTACGTGTGTCTTGTTGAACGGGATGGATCAGCTCCGGTCGGGCGGGATAACCAACCGGCGTGAGTCCGATTACCCTGAAGCAGTCGGGGACATTGAGCAGTTCTTTAACCTTGGTTTCCTTGAACGAGCCGATCCAGCAGGTGCCCAGGCCTTCCTCGACGGCTGTCAGCATGAGGTGGTCCAGTGCAATGGCGACGTCGATATCGACACTGTTCAATCTGCCGCCCATCCGTGGATAAGCCCGTTCGGGCAGGCCGCAGGCAACGACGATTAACGGCGCCTGTGCCATCCAGGTCTGTTCATTACACGCGAGACTGACCTGTTCCCTGAGTGACGGGTCGGTCACCATGATGAATATCCACGGCTGAAAGTTGCACGCCGAGGGTGCATAGCGAAGCGACTGTCGTAATTTCGCCATTACGGTCTCGGGGATGGTTGTGTCTCTGTATTCTCTGACACTTCGCCGTAGGGTGATCGCTTCGAGTACGTTCATGGTTTTATGATCCTGTCAAGACCCATTGTGTGATCCGCTCGCCTGCTGCGGTGCATTATAACGACTGTTCCGTTGCCTCGGAACGGCTACCTTTCGGAACTGTCCGTAGAGTCGTGTCGGGATACGGGTAGATAAAGGCGAGGGTTTTCAGGCGGCCGTATTCATCTCGTAAGGCGATTCGTAATCGGGAATCACCTTGGCGAGCCAGGGCATGTAGGGTGCGTATTTCCGCCACCGCTGCATGGCGTGGCGATACAGGGGCTTATGGACCTGTCCGGTACTGGCGGTTTTGACCGTGCGTTTACGCTTGTGGAATTCGAGTAAGGAGTCATCCCACGTCAGGCCGAGGTACTGAAATATCCGCTCGAATGCGGGTGCCGGCATTTCAATGAACTGTTCGTAGTAGCAATCGATGAGAATATCGTAGGGCAGCAGGTTTCGCCAGTGTGTCATCAGTCGCCGGTAGTTCTGTAAGCGTGCCGCTATATGTTCCGGTCGTGAAGCCCAGCGTATACCGGAGAAATCCGAGGTCCAGCATGAAAGCGCGATATCACGCGGGTTGCGGATACAGTGGATGATCTTCGCTTTCGGGAACAGGCTGTGGATGAACCCGACGAAATGATAATTATCCGGCATCTTATCGATAACATACTTCGCCTGGGGTGCGAGTTTGCAGTAGGTATCGAGAATATCTCCGGCCAGTAGTTTCTGGCCGTCTCGTTTGAGTTTGCCGTTCATGATGCACTGCACCGGGGTGAGGTGAGAGCGGTGTAGTCTGGCCGGCAGGTGATCGAACGCCTGTGGGATGATCATCAACTCGCCCGCCCCGTGAACGAGCGGATGGCTGTCCAGCACCTGCTCGAGCAGTGTGGTTCCGCTGCGTGGGAACCCTACCACGAAGACGGGTTTGATCGTGTCCAGCCCGAACCGTGCGGCCTTATTGAGGTACTCCGGGGTATAGGCCTCGATGATCTGATCGACGATTTTCGCATGGTTTGCGGGGTCGTAATCATCGCCGTGTCGGCGATAGACTTCGCTGACGATGGTATTGGCCGTTTCAAACTGTTTCGATGCCGCCTCGTATTCCGTCCGTGTATCATGCGCCGCACCGAGCGCCGTATGCAGACGTGCTCGCTCCAGCAGGTTGAGCTGTTTGTTCGAGACAAGACGGTGTAACGCCTGCATTTCATCCTCGGTGAGCAGCTCACGCAGTTTGATGGCGATCAGGTAGTACGCATCGGGCAGTGAGGGGTTGATGGCAATGACCTTTCGGAGAATATCCATTGCCAGATGAAAGTCGCCGGTGTCGGCGTAAATGCCGGCGAGAGTGAGATACGCGTCGGTGAAGACGCTGTCGAGTTCAACAGCTTTCTTGAGATGCGAAACGGCGCGGTCGGCTTCGCCGAGGTGATCGAGCACTTTAGCGAGGTTGCAGTGTGCATGGGCGAGATTCGGGTTCAGCTGGATGGTCGATTCGATGTGTCCGCGTGCCTTTTCATATTGTCCCAGTCGAAGATAGACCGCGGCGAGATTGTTATGGGCGTCTTCCGATTTCGGGCGTTTGACAATGACTTTTTCAAAACACGCCGCCGCCTCGTTGAGATAATCCTGGCTGCTGTAGAGATTTCCGAGTTTCAACAGGATATCCGGTTCCTCCGGTACGATGGCGAGTGCCCGTGTATAGCAGTCTTTCGCCTTATCGATTTCGCCGTGTACTTTGAGCACCGTACCCAGATTGCACAGAGCCGCCGCGGACTGCGGATCCTGTTCGACGACCTGTTCAAGCAGTTGGATGGCTTTTTCAAGGTCACCCTTGCGATACGCTTCAATACCGCCCTGATGGAGTTTTTCGAGTTGATTCGATGCTGTGCGTGATTTTGAAGTCGGCCGGGTGCTGGATGTTGATCTCGCGGACGATCGGCCTTTGGATTTCGAAGTTGATCCCGTTGTCGATCGGCGGGGCGACGACCGCGTGCCTGACCGGCTGCTGCCGGCTGATTTCCTGGTGGATTTTTTCCTGGCCGCCATACGGACTTTTCCCTCTGCTTCGGCGTCGGAAACGGTGATGCATCGTTGCTGATATCTGTATCGACATACTCGGGCGGGGATTCCAACAAGGCGTCGATTTGGAACAAGCCCTCACGGTTGATCCGGTGTTTGCCAACTCAACATCCCCAGCGGGCGAAACTGCCACAATGGCAGATTCCGGAAAAGGGTGGGTTTCTTAAATATATTTCTATCAGGCTCTTATGGTCATGTCTCCGGGCACGTCCGTTGCGTTAGTTCTTGTGTTGCCGCATGAAGCGGCCGGACGAACGACGGTGCTTCAGCAATGAAAGTAATGACAGGGATACAAGAAAGGAGTTTGACATGTTACCGATAACGCGAAAGTCGTATGAAAGTCCGTGGGATATGCTCAGAGATATGGATCGTGTGTTCAACAGGACGCTCAGTACCGAAGATGGTGGTTACACCGCTGCTTATCCCGTCGATATCCACGAGGATACCGACAAACTGGTGGTCGAGGCCGAACTACCTGGCTTCAACAGAGATGAAATCGAGATCAATCTCGAGCAGGGTGTTCTGTCCATCGATGCTTCACGGGCGGTCCAGAAGAAGGAAGGAGATGTGCACCTGAACGAACGCAGGTACACGCGGGTCTCGCGGCGGTTCAGTCTGCCGACGTCGATCGACGAGTCACGTGTGCAGGCCAACCTGGACAACGGCATTCTGACGCTCACACTGCCGAAACGTGAAGAAGTCAAGCCGCGGAAAATCACCATCGGTTGACAAGCCGATTTACCATTCGAGATTCGAGGGCGGGCTGGCAAGTCCGCCCTCATTTTTCAGATTTTTGTTGCACATTATGTTCTGACTTATTCCGTATCCAGAATATACCGCTGCAGTGCGGCCGCGACGCCGTCGTTGTTGTTCGGCGGCACAATGACATCCGCGTCAGCTTTAACCGCCGGCCAGGCATTACCCACCGCGATGCTCAGTCCGGCATGATCGAACATATCGATGTCATTCGGCGCATCACCGATCGCCATGATCCGTTCAGGTGTAATACCGTAGTAAGCTGCGACACGGCCAAGGGCATCACCTTTGTTCACTGACGGGTGCATGATCTGGATCAGATGGTCATCGCACATGACCTGGCGTGTAACTTCAGCATAGCGGCGAGTCAGTTTGTCGTAGAGTATGGCGATCACATCCGGCACGCCCAGCAGCATCAGTTTGGTGATCGGCTGATTCAGGAATGTGGGCAGGGGGGCGATCACATCCGGCCTGAACAGGCGTGAGGTTTCTGTAGCGAATCGCGGCTCGAATCGGTCGGTATACCACTTGTCGAGAATCTCGACGCTGACCACGATGTCAGCCGCATGCTTGCGGGCATCAGCGGCGATGGTCATTGCGAGTTCACCGTCGAGCGGTTGATAGTGGATTCGCCTGCCTGTCAGGGGATCATGGATCAGGGCGCCGTTATAGTTGATCTGAAGCGTGTCCAGTTCGAGGGCGGTGTAAATATCCCGGACAGTACGCGGCGGCCTGGCGGAGGCGATGACCACGCGAACGCCGCGGTTCCGCACATTCCGGATGGTCTGCTCCGTGCCGCAGCTCAGTCGCCTGCTGTCGTCAAGCAGGGTGCCGTCCAGATCGACGGCGACGAGGTCGAACGTTTTTTTCTGTTTATTTTCCGTTACTTTTGTCATAGCCAGGTCTCATGCGGCTGGATACAGCGAGGCGGAACGCGTATCATACACGGTTACACAGCAGGTGCATGAACTCAATTGCAAACCAGGTGATACAGGAGTGATCAACAGTCATGATCGGCCGGACGGTGAATCAGTGTGCCGTCAGTGAGGCGAACCGGCTCGGATTGGATTACCGGTTCGAAGCGGGGAAGTTTGAATATACCGGCCCGATTTATGACGTTCACACGCATCTCAATAGCGTCAAGTCAACGCGGTTTTATCTCGACGTCGCCGACCGGTTCGGTATCAGCAAGGTCTGGTCGATGACACCGATAGATCAGATCGATCTATTCAGGGAGGCGTTCGGCACCCGCATCGAGTTCATCGGCGCGCCTCATCATGTGTCGATGGAGGACGAATCGACGTGTACGCGTGAACTGGCGGCGGCCATCGAGGCGTTTGCGGCCAAAGGCGTCAGAATCTGTAAGTTCTGGGCCGCTCCTCGCGGCCTTGACCGCAGCCCGCTCATGGCACTTGACTCGAAGCCGCGGATCGAGGGAATGAAGCTCGCTCGTTCACTCGGCATGATCTTCATGTGTCACGTGGGTGATCCCGATACCTGGTTCGCCACGCGATACCGAAACCGGACAATCTACGGCAGCAAGCAATCCCATTTCGATCGGCTCAGGTGTGTACTCGATGAATTCGGCGACGTGCCGTGGATCGGCGCGCACATGGGCGGTTGGCCTGAACGACTTGATATCATTCAGAATCTGCTCGATGAGTATCCGAACTATTACGTGGATACCTCCGCGACGAAATGGATGGTGCGTGAACTGAGCGGGCACGGGAGCGCCTTTGCCGATTTCTGCCGGCGTAACCGAGGCCGCATTCTTTTCGGTACCGACCTTGTGGTCCACGACGAGAACATGACCTTCGACCATCACGCCAGCCGGTTCTGGGCGTTGCGGACGTTATTCGAATCCGATTACGACGGTCCCAGCCCGATCGTCGATCCCGACCTGTCGGCCGTCGACCCGTCACTACCTGAGCATGCCACCGCTCGACTGCGAGGCATGAACCTGGACCACGAGGACCTGCAAATCCTCTACGCCCGCGCCGCCGCCCAACTCCTCGAACCCCTTTATGAAACCACAGTCGCTTCGCACGGGATTGGACCTTGACACTTGACATTCATGCATCAGGAAATGAACGGTCACGCACCGATATAGCTCACATACCTACCGGCCGATTTACTGTAATCGGTGCAAGTGTATCAAGTGCCGAGTTCTGACTCAGTGCGGCGGTTGTTTTTTATTTCAGTTGTTCCAGCAGTCCGGCGTTGACCATGAAGTTTTCCATGTCGCCCCAGTACTGTGCTTCGGGCGGGAGTGTATTGTGATCGAGTCCGTTGTAGATGATCAGTGTGCCGGCCGAGGCTGTTGCATGCAGGATGTGGGCGTGGGAGACCGGTACCACTTCATCTGCGTCCCCGTGGGTGATGAGTACCGGCCCGTTGTATTCTTTAATGGCTGTTTTCACATCGAGTTTATCACGGATGAACATGGGCAGAATAAGAAACTTCTTCGCGATGTCCGGGATGCTCGTGAATGATGATTGCAGGATCATGGCGGCGGGCCTGCGATGTCGGGCCAGCGACGTGACGATCCCGCCGCCGATCGATCGGCCGTTGAAAATCACACGGTCGGCATCCACCTCGGGTCGCTGGACGGCCATGTCGTAAAACCTGATGAAATCGTCAGTGATGCGAGCCTGCGACGGTGACCCTGCACTTCGGCCGTAGCCACGGTACTCCGGCAGCAGCACATGGACGCCGCGGTCACGCCAGTAGAGCATATCGAACTGCCACTGGTTGATCAGTTCACAGTTGCCGTGGGCAAAGATCATCATCGGCCGGGGTTCGTTTTCGCTCGCCCCCTTCGCCGGGATGAACCACGCTTGGACCTGACCCTGGTCGGTGTCGATCGTCCAGACTTGGATATGCGACTGGGGTTTGATCAGGCGGTCCTTCGGGATCATGTATTTCGGGAACAGGACCACCCGTTCCATCGCGCATCCGATCACCTGGAAGGCCAGCATGCCGCAGATAATGTAAAGCCCGATACGTAGCAGGATCAGCATGTTCTTTTTTTTCATTTCATCCGTGAGTCACTATGGGAAAGTGTACTGTACGCCGCATATTCCGATCAACCTGATTATACAAGGGATATTATCTTGTCATGGAAGCTTGTCGGCGTGATGGTGAGTGTCTAGTATTATCCGCTTAAACTGTTTTTTGATAACCTGGCAAATGACAGGAGTTATTCATGTTAGGATTGCGTCAGCATCAACTGCTGCGAGGCCGTGTATATGATGATATTGTCCAGACCACGTTCGATACTCCGCTAGTGAGATTGAACCGGCTGTCGCCGCAGGATAACGGCGGTGCGTCTGTACTGGTGAAATGCGAGTATTTCAATCCGCTGGCGAGTGTGAAGGACCGGATCGGCCGTGCGATGATCGAATCGGCCCGGGACGCAGGTCGGATCAATGACCAGACGCACATTATCGAGCCGACCAGCGGCAATACGGGGATAGCACTGGCATTCGTCTGTGCGGCGTGGGGTTATAAACTGACGTTGACCATGCCCGAATCGATGAGTCTTGAAAGGCGTGCCATGCTGCGTGCCATGGGCGCCGAACTGATTCTGACACCGGCGGCCGACGGTATGAAAGGTGCGATTGCCAAGGCGTCTGAACTGGTTGAACAAACTGATAATGCGTGGATGCCGCAGCAGTTCGAGAATCCTGCAAATCCCGAGGTTCACTATCGTACCACCGGCCCGGAGATATGGCACGACACTGTCGGCAAGGTCGATATCCTCGTTGCGGGCGTCGGCACCGGCGGGACCATCACCGGTGCGGGACGATATCTGAAGGAAAAGAACGCAAAGGTGCAGGCGGTTGCCGTTGAGCCGGTCGATTCGCCTGTCATCGGCGGCGGCAAGCCCGGGCCGCATAAAATCCAGGGCATCGGCGCAGGGTTCGTACCCGGCAACCTGGACACCACCATGCTGGACGGGGTGGAAACCGTAACGAACGACGATGCTTTTGAATGGTCTCGCCGGGCCTCGCGTGAGGAAGCGATCTTCGGCGGGATCAGCACCGGAGCCAACATCTGCGTCGCCTGCCGGCTCGCCGCCAGGCCGGAAAACGCTGGTAAGACTATCGTTACGATCGCCTGCAGCTTCGGCGAGCGATACCTTTCAACCCCGCTTTTCGCCGGATTGACCGGCTGAATTAACGTGGAATTGACATAATCCGGCTGAAAAAACACTTGACGAATCCATGGCATCTAATACAATGGCGTCATCGGAATTGGAGTGGGGATCTGTTCAGAAGCCCATCTTCCATAGACGCAATCCGATGTAGTTTAATCTGTTATACCTGTTGCCGGAAGGTTGCAGGATAACGTGATGTAAGGCTGGTTGGTAGAAGGCCCTTTTTAAAGGGAGGATTTGTGATGACAAGTGTTTGCATACGTTACATTGTATGTGCAGCCTTTGTCATGTGCCTGTTGGCGGGATCGTCTGTCCAGGCGCATGATGAGACAGTTGACAACGTCGTATTCACCGGCGTCGGTATGGGCGCTGCACAGGAGATCGAGCACTGGGATGACGGCCAGCCCTGGGATGATTACAAGGGCTGGATCAACGTCAACTGCACTAACAACTCGGGTGTGGTGTGGGCTGATTTTCACTTCGAGATATACGTCGTTCAGAACGGCGTTGAGAACGTGATTATCGAGTACACCTCGCCTTACCTGCCCTGGTGCAGCCAGAACGGTATGACGTACGACGTGGACAACAGTCCCACGACGGGTGCCACACTGGCGATGCAGTTTGATGATGATAGGGTCGGAATCGGTGAGTCAGCCGACTTCCACATGTACACCGATAACATGACGGATCATCTTCCGTGCTTCGGTGTTCGGTTCTGGCCCACGCCTGTGCCCGAACCGTCCAGCCTGTTCATGGCAGCCGGCCTCGGCATGTTGCTGTTATCGCGCAGGCGCTGATTGAAAAATGTGCATAGTTTGACAAGCGCGACGGGTGATACTCACCCGTCGTTTTTTATTGCCTGCGGCAGGAATCATACCGAGCTACATTTTGAAGCAGCATCTTTCCGGGTGGTATGGGCAAGTCCGATGGATCGTGATTGCCCGCGTGTCTGTCCATGAACTGTTACTGTCGCTTCCACATTTCCGTTCACTTTCAAGTCTGGAAAACAGCAAGCCGCTTCACATGTAATACCAAAACAGAATGTCTATCACTTGCTCATCGCTTTTTCGAGTAGTGCAAGAAATTCAGGTGTCGGCTCACGGCCGAGTCGGCGCATGGCCTGAATATCTTCCCAGGCCTGATGGAACCGGCCGGTGTGGTAGTATGCCGACGCACGCTGCCCGTAAGCAAGCGAGAACTCCGGCTTGATCGAGATCGCCTGTGTGAAGTCCCGGACAGCCATATCGTAATCGCCGAGTTCGTTATACGTGGAGCCCCGATTATTGTAAGCCTCGGCCAGGTACGGATCGATTTCGATCGCTTGCGAGTAATCACGGATCGCCGCTTCGTGATGACCCATTCGACTGTGCAGGTTGCCGCGGTTCGGATAAGCCAGCGGGTCGACCGGGTTCAAGGCGATCACACGCCCGTAATCAATCAATGCCTTTTCGTATTGCCCGAGCATCTGGTAGGCATTGCCGCGGTTGCCGTAGCTTTTCAGTGACGAGTGATCCAGTCGAATCGCGGTAGTGAAATGGTCGATTGCTTCATTGATCCGGCCGTCATGCATAAGCTCGATACCCAGACTGGTATGCGCACGCGGGTTATCCGGCAGCTTATCGACCGTGTCCTGCCAGATTCGTTCAGCGCTGTGATAATCGAAATTCCGATTGATCGTCAGCAGGCTGAGAACCAGCGTTACCAGAACGGTTATGGCACGCGGCAGGATATACAGCATTCGCCGGACTATCGGCATCGATGCGAAACGCGCCCGAAGATAAACGATCAGCAGGTACACGCCGATGACAATCGCGGCAACCACTGCGGCGAGCGGCAGGTACATCCTGTGTTCGGCGCCGGTTTGTGTGGCGATGGGTACCAGGCTGGAGCTTGGCGCCAGCACGGCGAAGAACACCAGTCCCGGGAAACACAGCCGGGCGTTGTGATAGCAGGCCACTCCACAACCGACTATGAGGATCAGCAGGACCGTTGCTCCGGCCAGTACTTTGCCGGGGTTCGTGATAATGCGTGTGCCGTAATCGAAGATCAGCGGATCCGGCCAGACTGCACGTTGGAGGTAACCTGCGATCATGTGAATCTGCGTCAAGGCGTAATGACCTGCACTGATCCCGGTATCGAAGCCGGCCGACTCCGCCCGCCCGGCCGTCGAGATAACCAGATACGCGAGCAACACCCACGTGCCTGCCAGTCCCAGGTACATTCCGCCGCGGCGTGCAAGGGTTTCCCTGAATGATCCCGTGAGAAACAGGCGATCGTACAACAGTGTGATCACCGGCGAGCTGACCATGACTTCCTTTGACCCCATTCCCAGTGCACACGCCGCGACTGCCGCCAGTTGCCATACGGCGCTGAACCGTGATCCGCAACTGCGCAGGACACAGTACAGGGTCAGCAGGTAGAACAGTGCCACCAGCATTTCAGCTCGCTGGATCAGATAAGTTACCGCTGAGGTCTGCAGGGGATGCAATGACCAGATCAATGCGACAGCCGTCGCCAGTGAAGTGGATGCCCTGCTTAATGTCGGTGATGAGCCCGGCAGTTCAAGCGTTCTTCTGACCAGGCCGTAAAGTGTGATCGCTGCGAGTACGTGGATCAGGATATTGACAATGTGATAGCCTGTCGCGTTTTGGCCGTTGAGGGCGTAATTGACAGCAAGCGAGATATTCACCACCGGGCGGCCGGCAACGGTTGACGACGGTCGCGGCGGATTCAACACGGGGCCGATCGGCCGGAGCTGACGAATGCTCGGGTTATCGAGTATGCCATGCTTGTCATCCAGTAGAAAGACGCCCCCGAGACTGCTGCTGTAGACCGCCGCGATCAGCAACGCCGGAATCAACACGGGGTGCAGCAGTCGTTTCAGCCGCGTTGACCTGTGGAGGGCTGTACCTTGTTGTCGCTCAGTCGACCGTTTCATGGTTGTGTGCTGAGTTATGGTAAATGCCCGTTCGTGTCAATGCCGGTCGTCAAATTACCCGATAGAATACATCGGAACCTGTTCTGGAAGGGAATGCCATGTCCGAATCCTATTTGGAGAAGCGTCAGTCGCCCCGTCGTGAAGTGGAAATCGAGGCGAAGCTAAGCAGTGCGGGCGATGCGCCCGACGCACCGATCCGACAGGTGATTATCTTGAATATCTCGGAAGGGGGCATCTTCATCAAGACCGACAATCCGCCGCAACTCAAAGACCGGATCACATGTGAATTCATCTGGCCGGATACGGAACGACCCTGCCGGGTGACCGGCACGGTACTGTGGCGTAAGCTGATGCCGCCTCGCGGCGTGGGAATTGAGCTTTCGCGCATCAACGATCGACCGATATCCACCGGTTAACCCGCTAAACGATTTGCCGGATATGTGTTTATTAAAAAAGCCCTGGGTTGATTGCCCCAAGGCTTTTCGGGTCTTTCGAGGTCATGTACCTTTCTCTCCGCCCTGTTCCTTTCTCCCCGCACAGAGATATGGATCCAATCCTTCTCCAACCTCCGTTAAAATAGCTGCCGAATTGTCATGTCCTCTTTTCAGACCCGAGGATAATTATTAGCCGTATCATAGCGAGTCCCTGGCGGGCTTGCAATCAAAATAAAGCCCGTTATTGTTAAAAAAGGATAAAAATGCTAAGTTATTTTTCCGTACCGGGAACCGGTTTTGTGTTGTTGGTGTGGATGAATCCGCCGGCTACTTTAGAATTATTCTAAAAAAGGAATCCTTATGGCAGTGCGAGCGGCGATCATCGGACCTACCGGCTATACAGGTTACTATCTGATTGACCTGCTGTTACGTCACACGGATGCCGAACTGTGCTATCTCGGGTCCCATCGTGAGGCGCTACCGGATATCCGTGAACATTTCCCCCAATTTCTCGGGCGACTGGAAGATGAAGTCGCCGTCTGCCGGCCGATCGACCCGGAACGGATCGCCGAGAGTGCGGATGTCGCTTTCCTTGCACTGCCGCATCGTGCTGCGATGAGTTACGCACCCCGGCTTCTCGATAGCGGTCTGCGTGTAATCGATCTATCAGCAGACTACCGGCTCAAAGACCCTGACTTGTACAGTCGCGTGTATGACCATCCGCATGACGATACGGAGAATCTCGGCCTCGCCGTATACGGCCTGCCGGAACTTTATCGCGATCACCTGCCGGGCGCCATGCTCATCGCCAACCCCGGCTGCTATCCGACGACGACGGTGCTGGGTATCGCGCCGCTGCTCTCGCACAGCCTGGTGAAGACCGAGCGGATCATCGTCAACGCCGCCTCCGGCGTGACGGGCGCGGGACGGAAGCCGGCATCGCATCTGCATTTTCCCGAGCAGAACGAATCGTTCTTTGCCTACGGCGCGATCGGGGGGCATCGTCATCAGCCGGAGATCGAACAGGTGCTTTCGAACGTCGCCGGTAAACCAGTGCGTACGCTCTTCGTTCCGCACCTGCTGCCGATCGACCGCGGTATTCTGTGCACCATCTATCTCGATCCGGTCGATCCGGATATCGACGAGCAGGAACTGTACGAAGCCTTCGAGGCGCTTTATGCCGACGAGCCGTTCATTCGCATTCGTGAGGAACTGCCGAATGTCAAACATGTCGCCGGCACGAATTACTGCGATATCGCAGTACGACTTGTTCAGGTCGACGGCGTTTCAACGATCGTCGTGTTCAGTGCGATCGATAACATGATCAAAGGTGCCAGCGGCCAGGCGATCCAGAATATGAACCTCGTTTTCGAACTCGATGAAACCGCCGGACTGTTGTAGTGGCTATTCGCCACGGCCTTTCATCGATTCATGAAGGTGAGGTTACCCCCGTTTTGGGACAGTCATCCGCCAGTTCACAGTTGTCGCACATGGGCTTTCTAGCTGTGCAGACGCTCCGGCCGTGTTCGATCAGCATATGCGGCAGGTCGGTCCAGTGCTTGCGGTTGAACAGTGCCATCAGATCGCGTTCGATCTTGCCGGGGTCCTTATGTTCTGTCAGTCCCATCCGTCTGCTCAGTCTTGCCACGTGCGTATCGACCACCACACCTTCGTTCTTATCGAAGGCGTTTCCGAGTACGACGTTTGCCGTCTTACGCGCTACGCCGGGCAGTTCCAGCAGTTGATTCATATTGTCCGGTACCTTACCGCCGAATTGATCCACGATGACCTTTGAAGCACCTTTAATCGCCTTCGCCTTGTTGCGGTAGAAACCTGTCGACCGTATCACGGATTCCAACGCGTTCAACCTGGCGCGGGCCATACTGCCTGCGTCGGGGTACCGCTCGAAGAGCACGGGCGTCACCATATTGACTCTTGCGTCGGTGCACTGCGCCGAAAGAATCGTGGCGACCAGAAGCTGCCAGGGGTTGTGATGCTTCAGTGCCGTTCTGACGTTCGGGTGTCGTTTCGCCAACTTGCGATAAATCCGCATGGCGTGTTTCACCTGTTGATCGGTGGCGCCGCTTATCTGTTCGGTTGTTTTTCTTCGTACCTGCTTTTTATGAATGGTGATCTGGCCGGTCATGGTTGTACGCTTTCCATACTGAATAGAGTTGACAATTGCATGGTGTCAGTATCGCATGTCTGTATAGGAATCGCCAGAGATGATGCATGACCTGAAATCCATTCTGCGGATTTCGAGCCGGGTAGTGTGGTCAAGTCTGATACTTACCCATGCTTCAGATGAAAGATCAAAACAGAAATCAGGTATTACGGAACGATAGCGAGGGCATAGTGCGGGTGAGTAGGGGGGCGCAATAAAATCGGCCCGTCGGTGTAAGGGGAGGGCACCGAGCGGGCCGCGAGGGGGGGATTAACCTTGTACACATATTGTAACGAAAATCATTTCTGCGTCCACCCATTTTTTTGGAATTTATATATTTTTTTTATTGTCCCTGCGATGGGTTTAAAACCCTCGCCTTCAGGCGAATCCTTTA
>CAYRND010000105.1:0-14157 GCA_964425365.1 uncultured Phycisphaeraceae bacterium | reverse complement strand
GAATACGTGCTGGAAGAGGTTGAAGAATGGGGCACTTAGCTTAACACCTATGGCCTGCGGGGGGGAATCTCCGTCGCTCTGGCCCTGTCACTCGCCGATGCCGCACCCGCAAAAGCCGCAACTTACACTGAACTGGTACTGACCATGACATACGTCGTCGTGGTCTTTACCATTGTCGTGCAGGGCCTGACCATTTCACCTTTGCTCCGAAGACTGGGACTGGTTCAGACAGAAAGTCTGCATGCAAATTCCGACTGCATCCGATAGGCAGGGTAGTATACCTGTTCTGATCCGTCGCCCTGCACGAAATGATTCCATCTGCTATACTGTAACATCCTGACAGGAACTTCTTTATTTGCCGGGCGGCATATAATGCTGTCAAATAGCCGTGTCAGCGTACTGGAAGCCGCCTGAATCTCCATCAGGCTGATGATAATCAGAAGCGTATCGTATATGTAAGGAACTCTTGCAATGGTAAAAAAGGACTATAACGGTAATTACCTCTTCACCAGTGAATCGGTCTCCATGGGACATCCCGATAAAGTATCGGACCAGATATCGGACGCCGTACTCGACAGTCTCATCGCTGTCGACCCGCGGGCACGGGTCGCATGCGAAACGTTATGCACTACCGGACTGGTCGTGGTCGCCGGAGAAGTCACGGTACATAATCACAAGGCCATCGAAGCGCTCAATAACGTGGAAGAAACCGTTCGCGCTACACTCAAGGCCATCGGCTATACCGACCCGGCTATGAAATTCGATTCTGAAAGCTGTTCAGTCATCCGCACACTTCATTCGCAATCAGCGGATATCGCTATGGGCGTCGATCGGGAGGGGGCTGGCGACCAGGGACTGATGTTCGGTTACGCCTGCCGCGAAACCCCCAACCTCATGCCCCTGCCGATCGACCTCAGCCATCGACTCATGGAAAAACACGCCAAAGTCAGAAGCGATGGCAAAATCAAGGGGCTTCGCCCTGATGCCAAAAGCCAGGTCACCGTCGAATACAACGATAATGATAGACCCGTTCGCATCGATACGGTCGTCCTCTCCACTCAACACAGCCCCATCTGGAACGGACGGAAAAAACAGGCCGAACTTAAAAATGCCGTCATCAAACACATCATCGAACCCTGCATGCCGAAAAAAATGTATCACCACGATATGGTCAAAATCCATGTGAATCCGACCGGGCAATTCGAAATCGGCGGCCCGCACGGCGATACCGGACTCACAGGTCGGAAAATCATCGTGGACACCTACGGCGGACGTGGACGCCACGGCGGTGGCGCGTTCTCTGGAAAAGACCCCACAAAGGTCGACCGATCCGCTACTTACATGGCACGATATATCGCCAAGAATATCGTCGCTGCCAAAATCGCTCACCAGTGCGAAGTCCAACTCTCTTACGCTATCGGGGTGGCCGAACCGACAAGCGTTCACATCAACACGTTCGGGACCGCATGCATCGATGAAGTCAAAATCAGTCGACTGGTCCGAAAATTCTTCCCACTTACACCTCGCGAGATTATCGAACATCTTAAGCTCAGAAGACCGATTTATACACCTACTGCCGCAAACGGCCATTTCGGCCGAAAACCCGGCAGAAACGGTACGTTCACCTGGGAAAAAACCGATCTGGCACATAAATTGGCCTCGGCAGCAGGATTATGACCTGCTGACGCACACAGAATCACCACCCGATGAATAACGGGTATACTATGCGTATATTGTCGCTGCGGACTGATCAACTGACTTCTCAAACAAACCTGCAGGTATCGATAAAATAAGACCTTATCCAGCATGTTTATAAAAAGAGGCATCCCCGTTTCTCCCGGCGTGGCCATTTACCCGGCCGTCGTTCTTGACGCCGAAGACCAGCCCATACCCAGGAGAATGGTTCCGCCGGATAAAATCAGCCGCGAACTCAGCCGCCTTGATAGGGCTCTGCAGGAATCCACTCGCGAAGTCAATAAACTCAGGGAACAGACCGCCAAAACACTCGGCGAAGAACTGGCTAATATCTTCAGCTTCCACATCGGTATGCTCGCGGATAAGCATCTCGTCGGGCATATCCGGACCATGATCGAAAACGAACGGGTGACCGCCGAATATGCCGTCTACGCCACCATGCGAAGACTGTCACAGACCTTCCTTCAGGCGAAAAGCAAATACCTCCGAGAACGCGTCACCGATGTCTGGGACCTCGAACGTCGTATCCTCAAACACCTGATCGGACACACTCGCAGTGAACTGCAGAACCTCAAACAGCAGTCCGTCATCGTCGCTCACGACCTGACGCCGTCACAGACCGCTTCTCTCGACAAAAGCAAGATCAAGGGCATCGCCACAGATGCTGGCGGCCGTACAAGTCACACCGCTATCCTGGCACATGCCCTTGGCATCCCCGCCATCGTCGGACTCGAAACCATCACCGCTGATATCGCTACCGGCGACGTCGTCATCATCGACGGAAACCGCGGTAATGTCATTGTCGAACCAGACGCCGCTAAACTCATGGAATACCGCCAGGAAATACGGCGGATGGCGGCGTTCGAAGATAAACTCGGTGAATTCAAAAGCCTGCCCGCAATCACCAAAGATGGTACACAAGTCGAAATTCTCGCTAATATCGAATTCCCCAGCGAAATTTCCGAAGCCCTCGATAACGGCGCTCAGGGTATCGGACTTTACCGTACCGAGTTCCTCTTCCTCGCCAGTGAAACCGAACCCACTGAAGACGAACAATACGATATATACGTCAAGGCTATTCGGAATCTGGACGGTAAACCGCTCACTATCCGGACTCTCGATCTCGGAGCCGATAAAATCACCCAGAATATGGAACTGGGCACCGAGATCATGGAACGTAACCCGTTTTTAGGCTGCCGGTCGATCCGATTGTGCCTTCAGAACGTCCCTCTGTTCAAGAACCAACTCCGCGCAATTCTTCGCGCCAGTACCGAAGGTTCCGTACGAATTATGTTCCCTTTGATCAGTAATATCATGGAGTTACGGCAAGCTCGCATGATTCTCAGTGATGTCAAGGAAGACCTCGACGAACAAAATATCCCCTATAACCATAATATTCCTGTAGGTATGATGATCGAGGTCCCCTCCGCCGCCCTACAGGCGAGAGTATTCAGCCGAGAGGTCGATTTCTTCGCCATCGGCACAAATGACCTGATCCAGTACACCGTTGCGGTCGATCGTAGTAATGAACGCATTGCCAGCCTCTACTCGGCAGCACATCCCGCGGTCCTGCATCTGGTCAAGGAGGTCATCCGGGTGGCTCAGAAAACCGGGACTTCAGTCAGCCTGTGCGGCGAAATGGCGGGCGAGCCGGAATTTACTATGCTATTACTCGGTATGGGACTGAGAAAACTGTCAATCACGCCGCCCGCTATCCCGGAAATCACTAAGATCATTCGATCCGTTCATATGGATCAATGCAAAAAAATCGCACGACGTATTACAAGCTTCGAGGCCGATCGCGAAGTACTGAATTACCTTCGCGATGAAATAAACAAAATATTGCCCGAGGTCTACGATGGAAGGTCCATCGCATATTGAACCCCGGCAAACCGTTATCCGCGGATCCGGTCCGATCGCCGTGCCAGACGGGCACTCGGCTTGAGCGGCCGGCCGCATTTGTGAAAGGAAGTTCGTCTTCCGAACTCCGTAATGGGTGCTCATGTTGTAACATCTTTCGCATTCGCTTTACTGCCCTTGCAGACAGAATGCAGTAATATGATGCAGCGAGACAGAAAAAACATCACGGCTTTCACACGACGAACTTAATCAAAATCGTGACCAGAATAGAAATGCTCATCAATTACGTACCCCTCGAGGAAAGTCGTATCGCTATCGTCGAAGACGGCCGACTCGAAGAGTTTTACCAGGAACGGGCCTCCTCCGGCTCGCATGTCGGAAACATCTACAAGGGACGGGTGGTCAATATCGAACCATCGATCCAGGCCGTCTTTGTCGATTTCGGACTCGATCGGAACGGGTTCCTCCATATTTCCGATCTGCACCCCATGTACTTCCCGGGAAAGGACCGTGAAGAATTCGAACGCGTCGGCCTCAAAACACCTAGACGTGATAGACCTCCCATACAGCGATGCCTTTCTCGTGGCCAGGATATCCTCGTACAGGTCCTCAAGGAAGGAATCGGTACAAAAGGACCCACCCTTACCAGTTACCTGTCCATACCCGGACGGTTCCTCGTCATGATGCCGCATATGCAGCGTATGGGCGTGTCACGCAAGGTCGATGACGACGACGCCCGGCGTGAAATGCGGAAAATACTCAGCGAACTCAAACCACCCGATGATTTCGGGTTCATTATACGCACCGCCGGTATCGGCCAGACGAAAACCGACCTCAAACGTGATCTCGCTTACCTTCAGCGACTCTGGCGAGCTATCGAACACCGGCGGAAATCCCTCAACGGCGTCGGCGAACTGTATACCGAATCCGACCTGGTCATCCGAACCATACGCGATGTGTTCACTTCCGATATCAAACGCATTGTCGTCGATAACCCCAATGCCGCCCGGCGGGCACATGAGTTCCTCAAAATCGCCAACCCACGTGCACGCTCCAAAGTCGTCTACTACGATGATCCCGTACCGCTATTCCACCGGTTTGAAATCGAACAGCAGATCGAAAACATCCATTCCCGCACTGTACCACTGCCGTCCGGCGGCTCGCTTATTATCGATCAGACCGAAGCACTCGTCGCAATCGATGTCAACTCCGGTAAGAGCCGCGATGCTCATGACGCCGAAACCAACGCATTCAAAACCAATACGGAAGCTATCGATGAAATCTGCCGGCAGCTTCGGCTCAGAGACCTCGGCGGCGTGGTTATCAATGACCTGATCGATATGCGAACGCCCAAACACCGTCGCCAGATCGAAGCAAGGTTCAGGCAGAATCTCAAAAAAGACCGGGCTCGCACTCGCATCGGCAACATAAGCCAGTTCGGCATTCTCGAAATGACGCGACAACGAATGCGACCCAGTCTCAAAACATCGATCTACGCCGAATGCCCTCGCTGCGGTGGTACCGGACATACCAAAAGCCCGGAATCCGTCGTACTCGACGTCATGCGACGGCTCGCTCTGGTCATGCAACTGAACAACGTCGGACGCATCGAACTCACAATCAGCCCCGATGTCGCTTTCCAACTGCTCAACCGGAAACGCACTCAACTCGTACAGATGGAACAGCGATCCAAAAAACAGGTACTCGTACGCGTGGGCGGCCAGACCATCGATTATGTCGATATCAACGCTTTCGACGAACGCGGCGGCGTTATCAATACCGACTGGGTACGCGGCATGGATCACATCACACCGCCGGTTAAAGACGCTTTCAAAGAACTCGACAAACTCCCCGCTCAAAGTGAGCCCAAACCACCGCCGAAAACACCGGCTGAACCTCAGAAAATGGAGGCCGCAAAACCGGAAACGGTCAAAAACGCACAACCCGTCACTGTCGCAGAAAACGGCGAAAACGGCGCCACCAGGAAACGCCGGCGACGACGGGCTGGAAAGGGACGAAAAAAGAAAACCGACGAACAGAACGGACGAGACCACGATAACAACGCAAAAATCAAATCCGCCGTTCAGAAACCACCCGCTGACAAACAGTCTGACCGCACACAACCCTTGCCGACCAACAGGCCGCCTGAACCGGCCAAACAGACCGGCGCCGGATCAGAATCGAACGGATCCGATCAGAATAATCACGCCGGTCAAAACAACGATAACAAACAGTGGAAAAAGAAACCGCCGTTCCAGTCTCCCTGGGCACAGCAGCAGTCAGCCCGGAAAAATGCCGCTACCGAATCCAATTCCGCTTCCCCGACATCAGATTCTTCCGACTCTAAAAGTCAAAATGCCGACACCGCCGCTCCGCGACCGTCCGGAAACGGACAATCGAAGTTCGCCTCTCAATCTCAGCGTGAACAATCTTCACGCAGCAGGCAGAAATACAAACGGAAAACCAGAAAACCCGCCGCACAGACTGCACGGGACGGGCAGAAAACCGTCTCTGCCGGAAGCGGCTACTCAAACAAATTGCTCGATGACGCATCACCAGGCAAAGGATGACAATGACCCATAACCCCTCCGGTAAACGCAGGCTCGTTGTGCTCGGATCCACCGGGTCGATTGGCGTCAACACGCTCAATGTGGTCGATCATCTGAACCGGATCGGCGCTGCGGATATCGAGGTGGTCGGCCTTGCCGCTTGCCGAAGTGTCAAACCGCTCATCGAACAGGTGCGATGGTTCAACGTCAAACATGTCGCGATCGTCGATGAACTGGCCGCCGCACAATTATTACGCGCGTTGCCTGATGTCAACGTATTCACCGGACCGGACGCCGCATTGGATCTCGTCAATGCTGTCGAAGGTACCGATCTCGCCTCCGCCATGGTCGGGGCGGCCGGACTCCCAGCGACTCTCGCAGCCGTGGAACGCGGAATGCGGATCGCCCTGGCGAATAAGGAAACGCTCGTCGCCGCCGGCTCCATCATCAGACCCGCTGCCGAAAAATTCCACGCTCAACTCATACCGATCGACTCGGAACATTCAGCTATCTTCCAGTGCCTGCGTGATCATCCACACCACCAGGTCAAACGGATCGTACTCACCGCCTCCGGCGGTCCATTCCGTACTACCGACCGCCAGACTATGAACAACGCAACCGTCGAGCAGGCACTCAATCACCCGACTTGGGAAATGGGACCGAAAATCACCATCGACTCTGCCACGATGATGAACAAGGCGCTCGAGATCATCGAGGCGCACTGGCTTTTCAACCTACCGGCTGAAAAAATCGCCGTCGTCATCCACCCGCAGTCCGTCGTTCACAGTTTTGTGGAATTCATTGATAACTCCGTACTTGCACAACTCGGACCACCGGATATGCGAACGCCTATCCAATATGCGCTGACCTGTCCCGATCGACCGTCAGGGTGCAGCAGGGCTATTGACTGGACAAGGTTGTCCTCCCTCCAATTCGAACGCCCGGACTACGAGCGGTTCCCCGCTCTGCAACTGGCGTACGAAGTGATCGAAGCGGGTGGTACGGCCGGTGCTGTATTCAACGCCGCTAATGAAGCCGCAGTAAATGCCTTTATCGAACGGAAAATTCGTTTCGGTCGTATTGTTGAACTGGTAACCGAAACTCTCGAAGCCTTACCGCCAAGACCGGCCGAACAGCTCGAAACCGTCTTGAAGGCCGATCGCGAGGCTCGGCAGTTCATCCAGGAACGTATCTATCAAACAGAGGAATCGGAGTGTAATGCTGGATAATCTCCAAACCATTCTCGTCAACAGTTGGGCGTTCATACAGATTCTCATCGGGTTCGGGATTCTCATCTTCGTCCATGAACTCGGCCACTTCCTCGCCGCTAAGGCGGTCAATATCAAGGTCACGCAGTTCGCCATCGGGTTCGGACACTCGTTCCTCGCTTGGCGTAAGGGTATCGGGTTCCGGCTCGGTAGTACCGAGGAAGAATACGAAAAACGATTGAAGGATGACGACGCGGCAAAACTGTTGGGCGAAACGGAATACCGCCTCAACTGGATTCCTCTCGGCGGATACGTCAAAATGCTCGGACAGGATGATCTCGATCCCACGGCGACCTGTAACGACCCCAGATCATTTTCCGCCAAACCCTTTCTGCCCCGCACACTCGTTATCAGTGCCGGCGTCATCATGAACGCGCTCTTCGCTGTGGTTTTCTTTATCGCCGCTTTCATGATCGGCGTGGAATTCAGCTCGCCGGTTGTCGGTTTTGTCAGCCCTGACAAACCCGCCGCCGCATCTTTTGCCGAAGGATATGAAAACCAACAAGCATACATGGGACTGAAGCCGGGTGACGAAATCCTCAAAATAGACGGCAAGACCATCGAGGATTTCAACCAGGTCACCTATACCGTCGCGCTCGGCTCACCTGATGAACCCATGCAGTTCACCGTCAGACGACCGGGCGAAAACGAAACGCTGCAGTTCAATATTACCCCCGTCGCAGGCAAAGAAAGCGACGGCCTGCTCGTTGTCGGGATCGGACCCGCATACTCCACCAGAATCATCAACTACTACGATGATAAACAACCATTCCCACATAGCTTCGCGGATGCCGGAATCAAACCGGGTATGATCGTTACACAAGTCGACGGCCTGCCCATCGAACGTTTCGATCAGTTGGATCAGATCATAACCCGTCAGAAAGGGCGCCCCGTTACGGTCACCTTCTCCTCAGAAAATAAATCTGAACCACAGGTCGATATACAGCTGGCCGCAGACCCGCTGTTGATCCAGCATCCCAATCAGGATGTAAAAATCGTACACCTGCTCGGAATGGTACCGGCTACGTCGATCGGAATGATTATCAAAAACAGCCCGGCGGCAGAAGCAGGCCTTCAGATCGGGGATGTCCTCAGGCAGATCGGTGATATTCCATGGCCGGCTCCCGATGATATTTCTAACTTTACGAATGAGATACGATCGGGTGACCCTGTCGAGTTGACCATCATCCGTAACGGTAAACAGCAGACGCTGACCGTTAATACCGACAGGAAAAAAGGTAAGCTGGGCATCTCTACGGCCACACAGTCCACACTGGTCCGCGAAACACTGCCGAAAAGCCCCTTCTCTGAACTGCACCTCAATCCCGGATCGAAGATCATCCGAATCAACGAACAGATCATCACCAGTCTCGCTCAGATGCAGCGGATACTACAGGAACTGGCGGTTCAGTCGCCGGAAGGGTTCGAGTTCAACGTGGGGTACCTGATCAACCTCGCAGGGCAGCAACAGGCCGAATCAATGACCATCTCCGTGGATGCCGCTCGCGCAAAAGCTTTGATCAACGCCGGATGGACGGTGCCGCCACAACTACATTATTTCGAGCCGATGCAGGTCAATCTACACACAACCAACCCCGGCAAAGCCATCGCACTGGGTATCCGCAAAACCTACGAGTTCATGATGCACACCTACCTGACGATCTACCGCGTCGCAGAAGGTTCCGTTCCGGTCGACCAGATGAGAGGACCCGTCGGGATTTTCGGTATCGGCACGCTCGTCGCCCAGAAAGGCATCGGATACCTCATGTTCTTCCTCGGACTCATCAGTATCAACCTGGCTGTCATCAACTTCCTGCCCATCCCCATTCTTGACGGCGGACTCATGGTTTTTCTCATCGTCGAGAAAATCAAAGGCTCGCCCGCCAGCGCTGGTGTGCAGACCGCCGCGAGCCTGATCGGCCTCGCTGTCCTGGGCGGACTTATCCTCTTCCTCACTTACAACGATATCGTCGACCTGTTCCATGGGTAATATCGCCGGTTCTCGCCAGATCGGCTTAACTATTCTATACTGGCGTTATGATACCGATCAGAATAATTCAGAATCACATGACGCAGAATCGGCTCAGACCGGTGAGTAGACCTTTCACAATGGCAGCCTGCGCGATATGGCTCCTCCTGGCCGTAACGCTCACCTGCAACGCCCTGGCACCCGCAGAAACGTCTGATACCCGGCAGTCCACGTGGCTGCTCAAACAGTTGCATCTTCGCGATGCCGATAATCCGAAAACAACACATCTCGGTTCAAATGATCCCGATGACGGGTACAAAATCAAAACGGATATCAGCTACTGGGGCGCAGGTATTTATCAAATCACCCTCACCGACTACAAAGAAGACGTCATCTCCGGCCGGCCTTACCTGGTACATCATACCATCAACGCTCCACGGCCCGGACGAAACGAAATGTTCCGAATACGGCCGTTCTCCGCAAAATGGATCAGTATCAACGACTCACCCTATATCGATCTCGAAAATGCGAAATGGTCCGTTCAACTCGAAGAAATCGATGACCACCGGCAGTCCGTCTCCTATGCCGCCACCATCGTCGATGAAGATCACAGACCCGTTCTCAAAATATCACGACGATATACCGTCACAAAGGGCGAATATGACCTGTCGCTCGAACAGACGATCGCCAACCTGACTGATCACCCGCTACAGGTCGTCTTCAAACAATACGCACAGGGTGATATGGCCATCCCCGAAGGCGCTTACCTCGGCGACCGGAGGATGTTCGTCACCGGATACTTCAATGAACAATACGACCCCAATCATATCCACGTCTTTACAGATGACGGCGGATACGTCACAAGAAAAGACCTGATCGATCGTAAATTCGACGATATATGGCCCAATGAAAAAATTAAAATCGATAGCTCACTCGCTTGGCTCGCGTCACTCAACCGCTACTTCACCGTGGTCACACATAGCCCTGTTACAACGGATATGCAGAGCACTTCTGATATACCCGCAATCGAACAGACCTTCCCTCATATCAACGCCATGATCCTTCCGCCTGAAAGGAATATCGATAAGGAACAACAGGCCGTCGTCTTCACACTTCAAACCGATCCGATAGATATCGAACCCGGCGGAACAGTCGACCTGAACCTCGCCATATACGCCGGACCCCGAAAAATCGAAATATTCGATTCCACACCCTACTCTCTGCTGAACTTCCCCAAACTCATCCGCTATGAACTCGGATGTACATGGTGCACCTTCCAGTTCCTCGCTAAAGGACTGCTCTGGTTCCTCAAACAACTACACTGGGCGGTTCAGGATTGGGGAATCTCCATCATCATCCTCGTCGTCGTCGTACGATTGATCCTGCACCCAATCACCAAGAAGTCGCAGATCAATATGATGAAAATGGGCAAACAGATGCAGGTGCTCCAGCCCGAAATGGAGAAGATCAAGCAGAAGTACAAAGACGACCAGGCAAAACAGCAGAAAGAGATCATGGCACTCTACCGCGAAAAAGGTATGAACCCCGCCAATATGCTCGGGTGCCTGCCTATGTTCCTACAGATGCCCATCTGGGTCGCGCTCTACGCTATGCTGTATTACGCTATCGAACTGCGACATGAACCGGGCTTCTACGGCGTCTTCCAGTTCATCAGTGGCGGACACTGGCATTTTCTCGCAGATCTTTCCACCGCGGACCATTTCATCAAACTGCCCGGTCAGGGATTCGATGTCCCTCTCATATTCATCACGCCGCATTTCGGTGCCATTAATATCCTCCCCATTCTCATGGGTGTGGTGTTCTTCTTCCAACAGAAGTTCACCTCGCCGCCGCCGGCCAATGAACAGGCCGCCCAGCAGCAGAAAATCATGAAGATCATGACCATCGCACTCTTCCCACTGCTTCTGTATTCCGCGCCCTCCGGACTCACACTCTATATCCTCGCATCAACTGGCGCTGGCGTTGTCGATAGCTACCTCGTCCGAAAACATATTAAGGAAGAAGAGGAACGCGGTAGCCTCTTCGATACCAAACCCCGTAAAAAAGGCGGGTTCTTCGACCGCGTCAATAAAATGGTCGAGGAAAAACAGAAAGCCTTGGATTCCGGCGGGGCGAAAAACAGAAAGAACAGAAAAAAGAACCGACGCTAACTCGATGTATCACAAACGGCCTGATACCACCGATACGATCGTCGCCCTCAGCTCGCCGCCCGGCGTTGCCTGCCGCGGCATCATACGGATCGCTGGTGACGCCGCGTTCTCAGTGATCGAATCCGTTCTATCGCAATCGATTACTCCTGAACTTCTCGGCCAACCGGCACGGCACCTGATACCCGTCAGAATCGCGAAACCACCCATTCCCGCTTTGGCTGTACGATTCGAATCACCAGCAAGTTATACCGCAGAAAATATGATCGAACTGCACGTACCCGGAAACCCCGCTCTGCTCGACCGCATCATACATACCCTGATCGAAGCTGGCTGCCGGATTGCCGAACCCGGCGAATTCACTTTCAGGGCATTCTCCGCAGGAAAACTCGACCTCACCGAAGCAGAAGGTGTCGCAGCGACGATCGCTGCCGTCAGTGACGGTCAACTACACGCCGCAGGGTTGCTGCGAACCGGCAGACTCGGCCGAATCGCAAAAATGCTGGTCTCGCAAACCGCGGACCTGCTCGCTCGCGTCGAGGCCGCTATCGACTTCACCGACGAAGAAGACGTCGTCATCATCGACCAGGACGAACTGCTCACCGAACTTCAAAAACTGAATGACAGGATCCGACGCCTCCTACGCAACAGCCGCCCATGGAAAGCCGTCGAAACCGTACCACGTGTCGTACTGGCCGGCCCGCCCAGTGTCGGAAAAAGCACGCTCTTCAATGCAATGCTCGGCACGCGACGTGCCGTCATCAGCGAACTGCCCGGCACAACACGGGATGTTCTCGCCGAACCCGTCACATTCACCGATCCGCAGAACAGAACCGTTGAACTCATCCTCGTCGATATCGCCGGACTCGGCGTTCCGACCACATCACTCGATCAGGCCGTTCAACGCATGGCCGCCGAAGCAATACAACAGGCCGACCTGATCCTGCTGATCCGTTCTCCGGACTGCAACACCAGCGACAATGACACCATATCAATCCCGCCCGGTGCCGCTGTGCTGCCCGTACTGGCTAAATCTGACCTCTTATCCCGACAACTGACCGAACCAACGGACACCATGCTCGTCAGCGCAAATACCGGCAACGGTCTCCAACAACTGAAATGGCGAATCATCGAACTGCTCGGACGACACGCCACAACCGGCCTCGCCGATATGCTCGTACTCCAACCCCGACACGAACAGCGACTGCGACAGGCAAACACAGCAATAAAACAAGCCTGCCTCCTCATCACTGAACAAACCGGTCACACCGTCATCAAACACATCGAACTCGTCGCCGGCCAACTGCGTACCGCACTCAACGAACTCGCCTGCCTCGGTGGCGAAATGACACCCGACGATATCCTCGGCCGCATCTTCGCAAACTTCTGCATCGGAAAATAACCCGCAGTGCCGGCGACGCCACTGACGGATAATCGCTTCTCTTTCAACTATGATATAAATCATGTAGTGGATTCAGACCATCTCTCCAGAATAACCGATTAATCCATATCCTCTACTCCTTCACCGCGCCGACACGATATACATATTCTACCAGCCCGTACAGCAATCCCGTATCCGTGTAACCCGTTGTATTCTGCGACGCAACCCCAATGTCCGTCCAATCATTCACACCCGCGTAGGGTTTACGCTGAATAATGAAATAGTCCTCCTGCGGATCGCTTGAATTGTCCTGCCAGGTAAGCTGGACCTGGCCGGCGATGGCAACAGCGTCCAGATTGCTTGGAACATTCAATGTCGAACCGGCAAGCATCAGTACCCAGTCCTGCCCGGACGGCGAATGAAAATCACGATTGCCCGTGTTCGCAAATGGCGAACCGCCGATCGTCTGGTAACCGCCGCTCTTCGGATCGAACCACATGCCCGTCACCGGCGAACTGAACCAGTTCATATTCACCGTGATATCACGCCGCACAGAAGGCATGTAGCAGTAAAGATAACTGTGATCATTCGCCTTCAGCGCAGGCGCATAATTCAACTTGCCGTTCAGATAGGTATCCCACTGCCCGTAACCGCCGATTACCACCTCGTGATTATTGTCCGGCGTGCAGTCGGTCCAGTTGTTACCCGTGAAAAATGCGTACATATGCGGCATGGTCGTGCCGGTTTCGTAAAACAGCCCGTCACGCCAGTTGCTTGAAAAATTCCAGACCGCTTCGCAACCGTAGGTATGACCGCAACCACCGTTGAACATGCCAAGCCACGCCGTATTGCGGAACGCCTCGGCGTTACTCGTACCCTCATAAGTACACTCCCCCTCGATTACCGGCTTCGGCGCCGAATACTGGTACGCCTGCCAGATGTGAACGTACGGATTCGGCGTATAGCAGTACGCCATGTGGTATTTGAGCCACGGCTCGTTATGCGCCCAGAATATACTGCTGCACCCGCAGCCGGCGTGGAACGAAATCAATGCATCGGGATCAACTGATAGAATACCATTGGCAATATCACGGCAATCCTGCTTCGTTGATTCATCAACACAATAATCGCCACCGACAAACCATGCAATGACATTCGGCGTATTGCCGTAACGCTGACCAAGCTTCACGCCGTACTGGTAGGCATTGGACGAATTAACACTACAGCGCTATCAAGGTCCCCTGGTGCGCTTCAGTCGTGACCTGAT
>CAYRND010000104.1:0-14282 GCA_964425365.1 uncultured Phycisphaeraceae bacterium | reverse complement strand
CATCATCACTGCTCTACACTGTCAAGGGTGTGGGTTGGCCGGACGCTTACATCTTAACCAAGTCCGGTGAGCTCATTGATATCCAGTGGTTCGATCAACCACTCAAGGGAAAAAACAGCGACGTCGTCGGGCTGTTCGCCATGGGACTGGACATTACTGACCGTAAACGGATTGAATATGCCCTGAGGGAGAGCGAGGAAAAATACAGGCTGTTCCTTGAGAATTTCAACGGTATCGCTTATCAGGCGACACATACGACATTCATCCCTGCGTTCTTTCACGGGAACGTCCATGGTATCACAGGCTATGAATCTGCAGATTTCACTACCGGGCGCATCCGATGGGACCAGATCATTCATCACGATGACCTCGCGATAATCCATGAAGAAGGTGAGAAGCTCAAGACCATCCCCGGCTATATCGCCGATAACGAATATCGGATCATTCATAAAAGCGGAAAGGTGAAATGGGTCAGGGATGTCGGCCGGCAGGTCATGGGCGATTCGACTCAGTCGCATTTCGTTCAAGGCGCCATATACGACGTCACCTTACGCAGGGAAGCCGAAGATGCCACGCGAGCGCATCTCTACTTTTTGGAAAACCTGGAGCGGATCAATCAGATCGTCGCAAGTTCCGCCGATCTCGAATCCGTCATGACCGACCTGCTCAGAACACTGGCCGATATCTTCCAGGCCGACCGAGCCTGGCTGCTGTTCCCCTGTAATCCCGATGCCGGGTTCTTTCAGATACCTTTCGAGTATTACAAGCCCGACTGCGACGGACTTTCCGACCATCCGGGACCGTTTCCGATTTCACCCGATGTGAAAACCGATTTCCAGGATGCCCTGAACACGACCGGTTCATACACCCGCGGCGAAGGGAACGACAAGGTGTTCCCCGACCAGTGCCCATTGATTGAACAATTCAAGGTCCAGTCACAACTGACGATGATCCTTCGACCTCAGACCGGTGACCCCTGGCTTTTAGGCATTCATCAATGCACCGGAACCAGGATATGGTCATCTGTCGAAAGAAGACTCTACGAGGAAATCGGCCGGCGCATCACCGATGCGCTCAACAGCCTGCTATTCTACCGCAACCTCAAAGCAGGGGAAGCCCGCTACCGTACACTGGTCAGCACGGTTCGCGCGCTCATCGTGGTACTGGATACCGAAGGACGTATCACCGGCTTCAACAAGGCCTGTGAAAACTGCACGGGTTATCAGGCTGACGAGGTGATCGGCCGGAAAATCTGGGACCTGCTGCTGATCGAAGAGGAAACCGAACCCGTCAAAGAAGTATTGGCCGATCTGAAGAACAAGGCGATACCCAATGACTTCACCAACTTCTGGCTGACACGCGACGGTCGGCAGAGACTGATACACTGGTCGAACTCCATCCTTTACGATGCAAACGGCAAGATCGAATCCATCATCAGCACCGGCCTGGACATCACCGAGCGCCAGCAGCTTGAAGATCAACTCGCGCAGGCGCAGAAACTCGAAGCCATCGGGCAGCTCGCGGGCGGCATCGCACACGACTTCAATAACCTGCTCATGCCCATCCTCCAGTTCAATGAGGAAGCCGTCGCGAAGCTCGGCAAGGATTCACCGCTCGGAAAGCGACTCGCGATCTCGCTCCAGGCAGCCAGGCAGGCCAAGAGCATGACCAGCCACCTGCTCACACTCGGGCAGAAACAACTGGTCGAATCACGCATCATCAATATCAATGACATCATCACCAGTTCCGAACTCATTCTGAGAAGATTGATGCGTAAGAATATTGAACTTGATATCAAGCTGTCGGACGATCTGAACAGCGTCTACGGCGACGAGTCCCAGATCAATCAGATATTCATGAACCTCTTCATCAACGCCCAGGACGCCATGCCGCGTGGCGGCCGGTTGTCGATCGAAACCCGTAACGTCGAACTCGACTATGACTACTGGCAGCACCATGCCGAGGTCACACCCGGGCAATATGTTCTGCTGTCAGTTTCCGACACCGGCGTCGGGATGGACAGCGAAACCGTCCAGCGTATATACGAGCCGTTCTTCACCACCAAGAACCGCGGACACGGTACGGGACTCGGCCTTTCAACCGTTTATGGGATCGTCAAACAGCACCAGGGGCACATCTGGTGCTACAGCGAGCCGGGGATCGGAACAACGTTCAAGGTCTACCTGCCCGCACTCGGAGACGCTGTAGATGAAATACAGCACGAAGCAATCGAAACGCCGGTAGATACCGATACCGAGAAAACGATTCTCATCGCCGAAGATAACGAAAATGTCCGTTTCATCATTTCCGAAATCCTTGAAAAAGCCGGTTACAAAGTCCTGATCTCGGAAGACGCCGAACACGCCGCGTATCTCGGCAGAACCACTTCCGAAATCGACCTGATGGTCTCCGACGTCGTCATGCCCGGCATGAACGGGCCGGAACTTTATAAAAAAATCGCCACCTATCACCCCGGCCTGAAAGTCCTCTACGTCTCAGGCTATACGGACGGCATTATCAGTGAACACGGGGTGATCAGCGGCGAATTCCAACTGCTCAAGAAACCCTTCAACGCCGCTGAACTTCGTAAGAAAGTCCGGGCAGTGCTGGAACCGGGCAAAAAAATGTAAAAAGATGACGCTTGTTGAATATAAACGCCCTTTGAACTCGAATAAGCAGGGTGCATACAGGAAAATACCAATGTCCGGAGGTTCCTGTTTTGCCGTTATAATTTAAGGTATGTTTGCAGGATCCTCTGCCACCATGACCATCCGGATAGTGATCGCCGACGACCATCAAGTAGTCCGTGACAGTATTGCCATGGTTCTCTCCGAAGAAAAGGGTTTCGAGATCATCGGCACCGCCGGCACGGGTTTCGACGCCATCACCATCACTGACAGGCTCAAGCCGGATGTTCTGGTCATCGACATCAACATGCCCGGCCTCAACGTCATCGAGGCCGCTCGCGTTATTTCGCAATCTTCACCCGAAACGAGCATACTCTGCCTCACCATGCACAACGATGAAACCCACGTGGTCGATGCACTCGAAGCAGGCTGCCGCGGCTTCATCAATAAGGACAACTCCGTGGACCTGCTGGCACGCGCCATTCGCGCAGTCAACCGCGGCCAGGTCTTCGTCATGCGAAGCATGGCCAGTGGTGAAGTCGTCGATTACCTGAAACAGATAAACGAAGATGTCACCTACGATATCGCCGAGTAAAGCATTTCCCACAAGACCATCACAACTCAAGGTATTGAATCTGCAAGCTGTGCGATCATTGTGCTATGCACGCGATTATCAGGGTTGAAGGCGTGTCATGTTCGTCAAGTTTTTGAAACCTGACAAACCTTATAGCGTATTTTGAATTATCGTATTGCGTTAATAAGATGGATCGGCATCGGATGGTCTTACCATTTCAAGCGTTCAGCACCCCGATGAATCTGGGATGAATCGGGGATCAATCGGGGATGAATCGGGGATGGATCGAGGATGGATCGGCATTGCCCATACCATCCGATATGAATCGGGTGCTACATAATTATTGAACTGCTATCAAGCCTGGAACCTGACAAGTATCACCGGCTGAAACATGACGTCTCTTATTATTTCCCATAAAATGCGTATGGAGGATCATGTTATGTCAATCACACTCAATGCGCCAGGCGGAATCTGCAATATGTACACCCGCCCTGTTCCCGAGACGGGTGAATCAATTGAGCCTGTTGTCATTCATGTCGACGGGATGGGCGAAGCCGAGCTGAGCGCTTTCGATCTGTTTGATAAAAAGGTCGACTGGAATGAACACGTAACCGCACCTGCCGCAGTCGATTTCAATCCGGGCATGGGGTACTACCGCATTGTCGCCGCACGCAATGGTAAGGAACTCGACGCCATTGAACTGGGTATCATCCCCCCGCATCACGAAGGGGTCCGGCCGGACTCGTTCTTCGCTTCGAACACCGGCGGTCAATACAAAGCCGTTCCACTCGAGGAACATGCACTCGGCTTGCTGAGCGGCGAAGAGCTTGAGCTGGCGCAGGCGATCGGATTGAAGGTCATGCGATGCCACTTTCAGGCCATTGACAACCTCGACGTCCAGGACCTGGCCGTCCAGGAAGCCGCTGACCGCGGCCTGTGGGTGCTCCCGCTGGCCGGCTACGCCTTCCCCGGCCAGCGGAGCCAATGGGCGGAACAGCTCAACCAGTACGGCCCGCCTGATGATTTCAACGCGTTTGTCGAACACTGGCGTGCCATCATCACACGATACCCGCAGATCAGAACCTGGGAGTTCTGGAACGAACCCTGGATATTCGAATGGACCTGGGCCGACACGCCGCACCGTTACCGCGAGCTGCAGGCCATGTGGTGCCGAATGGCACTTGACGTCGATCCGGACCTGCGGCTTATTGCGGGCAGCAGTTACATGTTCGTCGAAGACCATATCGAATCCCACCCCGAATGCTGGCGGGGACTGATCCAAGGGATCACGCACCACCCCTACCTCAGCGTCAGCGAGCCGCATAACCGTGACGGCGCCAATGCACGTTCGGTCGACAGCGCTGTACTGGTCAACCGGCGAATGGGCTTGAAATACTGCTACCTGACGGAAGGCGGCGCATGGTACGGTGAAAATACACCGGAAAATGCATATAAGCTCGTCCAGTATTTCGTTCGATCCGCGCTCTCGGGGGTCTTCCAGTGCAACAGCCAGTGGGGAATCGGTATCGCACCCGGCTGGACCCGGCCCAATACCGCTTACGCCGTGATGACACACATGCTCGAGGACCGGCCCGTCGTCGCGGACATCTGGCCGCGGCATGAACTGATCTTCGGCGCCGTCTTCGCCAATCCGAACGCCGTCGATGACAGCGTCCGGCGACTTTCGCGGGCCGGCGATGTCAGTGCCAGGTGGAACGTACCTGTCCCACCCGACCGGATGCACGACTCTACCCGCGTCGCCGTGATCTGGTGTATGACCGGCGGGAACAACGACGAAATCGATACCGAGGGCAGGATCATCATCAGCCCCGCCGACGACCTTCGCGCATTCGATATCGTTGGCCGGGAGTTCATCGCTACGGACAACCGTCTTGACCTGCCCTTCAACCTCAACCCCGTCTATATCACAACAGAACGGCTATCCGTCGTTGATCTGCACCGCCGCATTGCAACTGCACGAATTGAAAATATTACACCCGTTAATTTGTACGCCCAGTCACTATCTGATTCCGCGGATCAATCCCAGATACTTCACGTTCGCATCGAGAACCAGATGAACACGGCCATACGCGGCCGACTTGCATTAACACTGCCTGGCGGCCAGTCCACTCAGGCCGATATCCATCTTACTTCGGGAGAACTCGATGAAGTCGCACTGACCTGGCCGGGCTGCCCTGTTTCACCGGAGAACCTTTATCCCATCGAACTGACAGCACACATCGATACCGTTGAGGCGCAGGGCGGGCGATCGTTGACGACTGTCACCCGCCGACAGGTTGTTCAGACGGCACGATTCGTGCGAAAGGCCATCGACATCGACGGATCACGCAATCAATGGATGGACCTTATTCCCATAACCCTCCTGACGACAGACACCGAGAATAAGGACGACATCGAATACCTGCTCAATCCCTTGAAGAAACGTGAAATCGCAACCGTTCAGGACAGCCCGACCCGCGTCAGGGTCTACACCGCCTATGACAATGATCGCATTTTTATCGCCGTCGACGGCTGGCCGGCGAACCCCATAGCCGGTGAAAAATGGCACGACCAGTTGCCCTTTAGCCGCAGCGAACCGGCCGGATTGGGCTACCCGGCCGTTATCGGTGACGCGGTTCAATTTGCATTCGGATTCCATGATCGCGTACCCGGATATGGCCGTCAGATGAACGATCATTACGCATGGAAGGGCCACTTCTGCGACACGGATTACCATTACCTCGCCTACAACACGCACAGCGGCCCGAAACTGGTCCGGCAATGGAAACCCGGCACAACCCGTCAGACCGCTTATCAGCTCGATGACATTCCGCATGTCCGTGAAGTACCCGGCTGCCGGATCACAATCGTCGAGCGTATCTGGACCATTGCCATCCCGAGAACGGAAGTGCCCCATTTCAGTCCCGATAACAGTCGACTTCGTTTCGGTATCAACCTCAACAACAACGAGCTAAGCTGGTCGCGTACTGCAGGCGTCTTCGACCACTGGTGGGGCAGTGGCTCTTTCGGTCCGTCCTGGTCGGCGAGGCTTCCCTGCCAGAGCTGGTTCGCTATCCAGTAGGATGGGCACATCGCAGGCTGGGCATAAGCCTGCCTTCTTGCCTATCCCACATCCCAATAAACCACAATAACTTACAAAACCCCACGTCATGGCTATCTTTGGGCTGACCTCCCTCTTGTTTGGGCGCCCAAAATGTGTTATAATTCAACCATAATGGTTCGCCACTTCATATGACATCTTTTGGGTGAACCTGACAGGAGAATGGTCACACAAGTCCTGCAATTTTCGGATCAACCTATCCATGGTGAAAAGTTCACAACAATCCGACGTCACAAGAGGTATGATCCAGCAGTCGCCGAGCGCTGCGCTTCGATTGCTCAAGCAGTGGCTGCGTGACAGTGATATCAATATCAATGAACAGATTCCCTCCGAACGTTCGCTCTGCACTGAGCTCAATCTGCCTCGCTATGCGATGCGGGTGGCCATCAAGGTGCTAGAGGAACAGGGCTGGCTCCGCAAGCAGGGCAGGAAGCGGTTTCTGACCCAGCTTGGCGACGGAACGGTAACGCAGACTGCGGCGACCGGCGCGGTGGTGATACTCTCCGAGCCGCATCACATGACCTTCGATCAGCTCGGGCCAGGCAGTCTCTGGTATATCGACGCCGGGGCCGACCAGGCACTTGGTGAACTCGGTATCAAACGGCTCTCGATGGACCCCGCCCAGATTTCGCTCGAGAGCATGGACCAGATCATCACGGAACGGCCGCGAGGGATCATCACATTCCGTGATAAATACAAGCACCGTCCGACCGTCGAAATACTCACGCGTTTCATTAAAATGAACGTGCCCATCGTAATTTACGGCTACGGCCCGGAGCTCGAGGATTTCGATACCATCAGTTCCGACCAGGAGCAGGGTACCTACCTGCTGACCCAGGCGATGATCGATCGCGGCTGCCGCAGGATACTGCGATACTGGGAACTGCGGATGGACGGTGAACAGGATCCTGCATGGCTCCGCCTGCGTGACA
Organism: uncultured Phycisphaeraceae bacterium; assembly: GCA_964425365.1. GTDB lineage: Bacteria > Planctomycetota > Phycisphaerae > Phycisphaerales > Phycisphaeraceae > CAYRND01. Next base: position 7,028 of record CAYRND010000104.1, on the reverse strand, counting down.
GGGGTTACGAACGTGCCATGAAGGAAGCCGGCCTCGAACCCCTGCCTGCCCTGCGATGCCATGAAGTCCCTTACATGGTCAATAACCGCGACAAGTACAACGTACGCGTCCGGGCCACCGCAGGCAACCTGCTCGAAGTCATGCTCGATCGGCATATGATCGATGGTATCCAGACGATTTCCGACAGATCGACCTATCCCGTGGCCGGTGCGATCAAGCTGTACGGGCTCGAACCGACGACCGACGTACTCATCGCGGGCTATGACAACTACTGGGCGAACTGCAATGAGCGTATGTGGGAACCGTCGGTTCCCATCGCCACCGTGGATAAACGCAACTTTGAAATGGGACAGGAACTGACGCGGCTGCTGATGGACAGAATCGAAGGGAAGCTCGAAGACTGTCCACAGCACAGACACGTACCGCCGCGCGTCCTCTTTACAGATGATGCCGATCAATTCGCAATGGAAACGAACTGATCTGACGACCATCGGCGATCAGTCGGCGCGGTTGAAGAAGAAGAAGAAGAAAAGCAGCGTGTGAAATGGTTAGGAGGAGTAAGGAAAACAAGTCAAATGAAACCGGGTTGAGGCTGTCGTATGGCAACCGCTTAACCCGAAACAAAACGTACTCTCATTCTCCATTCAACGCTGATTGACCCTATGGGTTGATCAGCGTTTTCAAATGTCCGGTTTGTGCATTCTGGTTACGAGTCATCGTCAGTCAGGAGAAGAAGAACAACACGGCAATCGGCAAACCGGTGGCACGGACTGAAGTTCGTGTATCGAAACAATTGACAGGTAAATAATCCGGGCCGCACCCGGCGGTGAGTTGCCTTGAAGCTGCAACGCCATCACAGATCAGCGTGGTGAATAAGGTGAGATGACAATTGGAAAATTGACTTCGCTGGTTCATGAATCCGTTCGGCTGATCAGCCGAGGGGCAACTCACCGCCGGGTGCAACACCGGTCATACCGGCAATAACAGATGAGGATCGGCGCGAAGAAGGAGAAGAAGAAGAAGAAGAAGAAGAAAAAAGTCTGGTGATCAGTTGGAATGTGTATTCGGCAATCATGAAGGAATCATCAGAATAAACGGGTAACCATGAGAAATCGGAAAAAAAGGCGTTCGAATGCAACCGGGCGATGGCCGGTATACCAGCACTGCGTTTACAACGGCCGTGCCCGAAACAGAATGTACTCTCATTCTCCATTCAGCGCTGATCGGCTCAAAGGTTGATCAGCGTTTTTCAGTGTCGGTTTTTGCATATTTCAGGTACCAGGTCAACATGAAAAGGAGGAAATTTCATGTCCATTACCAACCCACTTGCTTATCGTATGTCTGTTGCGATGACCATCGCCGTGGTGATCATCGCCTTCACCACACCGGGCTTTGCTGCGCGGTGGAACCAGGAAACCACCAACTGGAACAACAATCCCAATCCGGTTGTCGGTGACTGGGGTTTCAACCGGCCGGGATACCCGTCGGGATTGTATGTTCACGGCGTCACAGTACCGAATGGTGAAATCATCGAAAATCCGGTCATCTACGACAATGACATCACGCGTGACGTACTCGATGACGAATGGACGTTCGTCATGTCCAGCCTGGGCGAACTCAACCTCGTTGGATATATCTGCACGCCGCTTGAAGGCGGCAATAAATGTGTCAGTGGATTCATGAACGAATTCATCAACGACTACAACAGGGCCAACGGTTCCAACATGTGCATGGAGCGCATCCCCTATCCTGTTCAAGGCAACGGATGTACGTACGGAACCGGCCCGAACTGGTCGCCCGGCGCCCAGGTGTATCTGGATGTCTGCGCCCAGGCCGATCCCAACAGGCCGGTGATCGTCAATATCGGCGGCCAGGGTACGACACTCGCCGCCGCCTGGTCGCTTGATCATTCCATCGCGGACAAGATTATTGTTTATTACACTGATATCACCGAGTTCAACGGCCACGAGACATGGGGTTCGACCATCGTCGCACAGAATTTCCGCGTCATCAATTTCGGCCGGAAATACACATGGTGGGAAGATGAAAACTGCCAGAATGAATGGCAGGTTCTGCCTCGGCCCAACACCTGCTGCCCCGGCACGAATCAAAGCGAATGGGGCGAATGGAATCTGATCAACAACGGTACGCCACTAATGGACTTCTTCATCTCTCAGATGAACTCGCAATGCTGGTACGTTCCGACACAATGCGGCGGCTGCACCGGCCATAACTGGGGTTCGACCTCGGACGGCTACTTCGACGGCACGCACATCGCCGCCTGGGCACCCGGTATGATCACCGGTATCAAGCTTGATCCGGCACGAAACGGAGAAGTGCTCTACATCACCTCATGGTCAAAGCCACCGGTCAAGGCCGTAACTCTGAACGCTCTGCAAAATCAGGATGCCTTCGACGGCCAGTGCCCCGTCGGACTCCAGGCGCCTGCCATCACCAGTATCGACGCACCGTCATCCGATACCGTCACCCTCACCTGGCAGGACAACTCATCCGATCCGCAGGAGGACGGGTTCTTTATCGAGCGGCGGCCGCACCTGAATGAAGATACATGGGAACAGGTCGGCAGCGTCGGTCAGAACCAGACCAGTTTTACTGATACCGACAACCTGCACGGCCTGGTTGAATACACCTACCGTGTCGGCGCCTATAAAAACTGATCACAGGTGGCACGGACGGCGAAATCGTCCGTGCCTGATATTGCAATACACGCGTTCACCCTGACTGACTGGCTACTGATGAAAACAGTGGACACACAAGGTGTTGAAGAAGGAAAAGAGAGTCGCTCAGCGTGACGGAGGGATACTGTCACATGTAAGTAAACAATCTGACAACCCGTATCTGAATGGAGGAAATGACATGTGGAGGAACAAAGCAGGAGGTTTCCGGCTGTGGACTGTCGGTTGTGGACTGTGGGCTGCCTGCCTGTTGATGCCGGCATCAACAACATTCGGCGCGACGCCGGGCAGGTGGAATCCGGAAACGACCGACTGGGCGTCCAATCCGAATCCCGAAGTGGGTGACTGGGGTTTCGATCGTCCCGGGTACGATCCCGGCCTGTATATCCACGGCATTACCGTGCCGCCGGGCGAACCGATGACGAATCCGTTCATCTATGACAATGATGAATGCAGCGACGTCCGTGACGATGAGTACATTCTTGCCAAAGCCAGCGTGGGTGAAGCCAACTTCGTGGCGTTCATCGCCACACCCGTCATGGCATCGGTATTCACCTCGGGTAACGGCTACATTCCGCAGTGGGAGCAGACGTTTTACGATTCGTACAACTGGGCTGCGTCGAACAATATGTGCATGGACCTGATTCCCGAGGTAACGGTCGGCTGTATCTACAACACCGGCCCCATGCCCGATTCCGCGGGCGCTCAGCTCATCGTCGAACTGGCACATCAGTACTATGATGCCGATCCGAACAAGCCCGTCTTCTACAGTATCGGTGGGCAGGCCAACTCGCTCGCCTCGGCCTGGTTCCGTGATCCGACGATCGGTGACAAGATCATCGTCTACTACACCGATATCGTCGCCTACAACGGCCACGATGAATGGGCCAGCTCGGTCGTCGCGCAGAACTTCCGCGTGGTCAACTGGGGCGACCGTCCCAACTGGTGGAACCACCAGTGCCCCGGCTGCGATACCTTCGGTGACGGCACTTTCATGCATGCATGGGACCCCGGTTGCTTCATCGACGCCCTCATCGCTGAGCCTCGTTTTCAGGGCACCGGTGCGCACGTGCTCTGGATTCAGGACTATTCGCCCGAACCTTTCCACGAACTGGGACTCGTTCGCTTCGATCCCGACGCAACCGACGGTATCTGCCCGACTCTGCTCGAGCCGCCGACCAACCTGACCGCCACCGCCGTCAGCAGCAGTGAAGTTCATCTCACCTGGCAGGACAACTCGACCGATCCCCAGGAAGCCGGCTTTGCAATCGAACGCAAACCCTACCTCGGCGGGAACTTCTGGCAGAAAGTCGGCCAGGTCGGTTCAAATACAACCGTCTTCACCGATACCGACAACCTGCACGGCAACGTCCAGTACGTTTATCGCGTCGGAGCATTTGACAACTGATAAGTCCACAACTCAACAAACGCACCGATGGCATAGAGGTCGATGCATAGTCGGCCTCTATGGTTTCGGTGGGGTAGCTGGTGGTACGTTAACACCAGCTCATGCGATACCCCATGGAATCCCTTCGGGCGTCCAGGCGCTTGCCGATGGAGAATTCAACCCCTCCCGCCGGGCGGCGTCAGTTTCCTTACCGGCAGTGTAAATCGAAATGTCGCGCCGCCGTGAACGGATTCATCCAGCCAGATACGTCCGCGATGCGATTCCATGATCGACCGACAGATCGATAATCCCAGCCCCATTCCCTCCTGCCGGCTGGTATAGTAAGGTTCGAAGACCTGCTCACGAAGCTCAGGCGTCAGGCCCGGGCCGTTGTCAGTGACTGACACTTCCACCTCATCGTCACCGTCGGCATAACGCGTATGAACGGCAATCCGCCGCCGGGTCACGGCCGAGGTCATCAGTGCATCGATCGCATTACGAATCAGATTGATCAGTACCTGCTGAATCTGTATCCAGTCAGCCTGCAGCTGTGGAAGTGCATGATCCAGATCCGTTACCACACTCACTTCGGCCTCGTCCAGATCATGACGAACCAGGTGAAGCGTCTCATGAACGAGGTCATTCAATCTGATATTGGTAATATGCGGTTTGCGTTTCTGCACCAGTTCACGTAACCGCCTGATGATCCGGCCAGCCCGCTGCGCCTGCTCGCCGATTGAGCTGAGATGCTCGATCTGCCCGGGAATATTGAACCGACCCGTCTTCAATCCCATCAGCGCTGCTTCAGCGAGATTCACAATAGCACAGAACGGCTGATTCAGCTCATGCGCCAACCCGTCCGCCATTTCCCCGGCCGTTGCCAGCCGGAAGATATGGGCATACTCGGCCTGACGACGCCGGTGCTCCTCTTCCGCCCGGCGAACCTCGGTAATATCCTCGATCGTTCCCGTCAGGCGCCGAACGGTCTTCGTCTCATCGGTAATCGGCACCCCTTTCATATGCAACCATCGCACTGAACCGTTCGTATGATAAATACGAAAGATCTCATTAATACCATCACGATACATTGTTCCGATTTTTTCCGTCATGCGTATTCGATCAGATTCATGCACCGGTTCGAGCCATCCCGCGAGTTGTCCGCTGCTTTCCGGCATGGCTTTGCCCCATATTGCTTCATACGCCGGGCTCACGTACATCAACCGCCCCTCCGGCCAGTCCATCAGCCATACCACCTCGCGGATCGACTCGGCCATCAATCGGAATCGGTGTTCACTTTCACGAAGACCCTGCTCCGCCAGCTTCCGATCGGTCACATCGCGTACAATTGCAACGATATGCGTGGTTTCATTCGATTCACTTCGCTCGGGAATCGCACGCTCTTCAAAATAGCGTATGCCCGCATCCGTGGTTAAAGCAAAATCAAATACCACCATCCTGCCCGTCTGAAAGACTTCTTCAAGTCGTTCATTCAGATAAGCGACCTGACCCGATGGGAAACCGGGAAATGATGTATCCGTCCCGATAAACCGATCACGCGGTATATGCGTGTACTTCTCAATCGCCGGATTGACATAGACTTTTCGCAACTGGCGATCGAACCGGAATACGATATCCGGCAGGTGATCCGTAATCGCCTCCAACTGACGCGTCTTCGCCTGCAGGCGCTCCGTGGCAATCTGCAACTGCTCCGTACGTTCACGTACACGATGTTCGAGTTCATCATGTGCCCGCTGAAGTGCGTGCTGCGCATTATTCAGTGAGGTTATGTCATTGAGTGTGACCATCACCCGGTCGGTTATATCCGAATCACCCGACGAAACAAGTTCGGTATTCACCACAAGCCAGTGCAGCCTGCCCGACGACCTGATCTTGATACCCAGAATCACATTACGCTGCGGCCGGCCGGTACGAAACGTCACCTGTGACGGGAACTGTGCATACGGCAGCGGACTGCCGTCGTCGCGCAACAGGCAGTCCACATAATTTTCTGTTGTCTGTTTCAACAACTGGCCGCTGCGAAATCCCAGCAACTCACCGGCCACCTGGTTGGCATGGGTAATATGACCGTCTCTCGCCACCACAACCACGCCCACGGCAACTGCTTCGAAGAGTGTCCGGAACTGCGCTTCACTTCGGCGAAGCGATTCCTCCGCCTTCAACTTGTCAGTTACATCCACACCGATCGCCAGTAACCCGATCACCCTGCCGTCAGCTTTCTTCAATGTCCGGTCATACCACTCGATGTAACGAAGCCGCCCGCCGCGTGTCAGAATCGGATTCACATTCCCACGTGTCTGGATATTCGCAATCGCCTTCTTGAACAGCTCGCGTATCTTCCCGTGATCCGCCGGGGTCAGGAACGTATCGAACCAGTCCCTGCCCTGAACGTCGTCCAAGCGATAACCCGAAAGTTCCTCCATGTATGGATTGATATGAATAACCCGGCCCTCGGTATCAAGCACGAGTACCACGACCTGCGCGGTCTGGATAATGCTCTCAGCGAAATCCCGCTCATACTGAAGTAACTGTTCGGCAGTCAACCCGCTCCCGCTCAGGTCGATCCGCAGCGCAAGGCTGCTGTTCAACAATGAACCCAGCGGCGAACGATGATTCTGAATGCCCGTCCCGTCTTCCGCATCCATCATTTCACCCCCGCAAATACGTCGGGTCGATAGTCTGTGCATCAGTATACCCGATTCCGAAATTCAATACGAATATATCCATTACTGATTGTGCATTACGATTGCTTAATGCCTTTTCAGTTCAGCATATACCAGAGAATGGGTATAACATTTTTACATAACTGGGTATGAAATGGCCTGGTTTCGATATCAAAAGACGGGCGATGAAGAATATTATTATTCTCCACATCTTAACACTACAGCGCTATCAAGGTCCCCTGGTGCGCTTCAGTCGTGACCTGA
>CAYRND010000103.1:0-14378 GCA_964425365.1 uncultured Phycisphaeraceae bacterium | reverse complement strand
CCCGTAGCTCACGACTTTGAACCTACCGGCTTCCAGCCGGTAGTGGTTCAGTTTTTCCTGTAACGGCGATAAGCACTGCAGTACAATGAAAGCAGACTTGATCAAACCCGACGTGAGAAGTTAATCCACAAGCTTGATGTATGAATATGACTGCCTTCCAAGCCACGGTTTACGGCAGGAAGTCGAATGGTGTCGGTGTCGCCTCAGGCGTTCGGAACGATTGACAACATTTTATGATCGGCTGTTACCAGGAAAGGACGGCGAAGATGAAGGTTTTTGTAAGCTGGTCACAGGATCGAGGTCGGTTGCTGGCGGAAGCCTTGTGGAGCTGGCTACCGCTTGTCATCCAGCGGATTGAACCGTTTGTTTCCTCGGAAGATATCGTTCCGGGTACGCGATGGAATACGGAGCTGGCGCAGCAACTTGAAAAAACCAGCTTCGGTATCATCTGCGTTACCCGCGAAACGGTGCGATCGCCGTGGCTGCTGTTTGAAGCCGGGGCACTGGCCAAGACGATTGCCAGTACGTTTGTCTGCCCGGTGCTGCTCGATATCGGCGTGCGCCAGCTCGGCCAGCCGCTTGATCAGTTCGACGCCGTCCAGGGTGATAAGGAAGGGATCCGGAAACTGGTGAAGAGCATCAACCGGGCATTTCCGTCCGACCAGGCGCTCGGGGACGATCACCTGCGTCTGACGTTCGAAAAGTTCTGGCCGGACCTCGATGCCCGCCTCCAGCAGATACCCAAGGCACCGCCGTGGACGGGACTGCCTGTCATCGGGCCGGACAGCATCGGTCTGCTTGAAGTGTTCCGCAACAGACAGGATGCACTCGAACGATTCAACGAGCACCTCTACCAGGAGATGAAGAAGCCGGAATCATCCAAGCCCTTTGTCTATTTCACGGGTACTTCTCTCAGAGGGTTCATGGTTCCGACGGGTAAATCATTCGACGGCAGGAAGATCATCCAGTCACTGGCCCAGAGCCACTGCAATATCAGAATTCTCATGGCCCAGCCCGACGTCGCCGACAAGCGGTACATGCAGGAAAAGCGCAGTCCCGGCCAGATCAAAAATGAAGTCAAGGCCGACGTGAAGGAGCTGTTCGGACTGGGAATCAAACCGGAATGGTTGCGGTACTACTCCGGCTCGCCGACCGTATTCGGTATCGTGACCAGTGAAATGATTCTTCTGAATCCCTACCCGGCCGAGGACGAATCGCACCGCTGCTTCTCACTCATCGCAAGAAGAACCAACGACCGACAGGATATCTACCACCAGTACTTCAATGCCCACTTCAACGGGCCGTGGCAGAACGCGAAGCCGAATAATCTGAAAGATAAAAACAATAATAACCATCCGAAAGACAAAGTCACGATCCAGACGAAAAAGCTGAAGCAGACCCGGAACAGACTGTTGAAAGCCGACAGGTAGCGTATGCGGATGGATAAGATAGATAAGACAACCGGCCGCACGTCTTTGTGTGCGGCCGGTTGTTCATCAGCTCATATGAATCACCCGCTGATCAGGGCAGATACTGAACGGCGTCGAGATAAACCCAGCCGCCGCCGGATTTTTGCATTTTCACCGAATGGAACCCCGGCGTCAGATCATCGCATTCGTAAATCACCTGCTGATACTGGTCCGCAGCCGGGCTGAAAAAGTCGATCGTCTGAACGAAATCGCCGTCAACAAAGACTTCCGCCTGCCCGCCCCACGGCTGTTTCTCGGCGATAATCGAGAACCCCGATCCAGTGAAAAGCCAGAACAACTGGGCGCCATCCACACTGGTCTCCAACGACGAGCCGCAGACATGACGATCGTCACCTCGAACAATCCAGTTCGGATCAGAACTGATCGCGGCATCGGTATTGTCATACAATCCCGCCATTTGCGGCAACGATTCGACGGCATCTATATAAACCCAGCCGTTACCATCAGCGACCAGCCTGATTGTATGCCGCCCTTCACCGGCGAGGCCGGCGGCGGAGAATACTTCCTGCTGATATTGCGTCGTTTCCGAATGGTAGCTGATCGTTCCCGCCGGTTCGTTATCAATGTAAACCGCCGCTGAACCGCCCCACGGCTGCTTTTCACCAATCACACTCACCGCCGGACCGGTGAAGGTATATATCGCCGCTGAACCGGCCTGGTCGGTCTCATGCGTGGTCATGTTCACCCGTCCGGACCAGCCCGTCCGGGCCGTCCATGAACCGCTATATGAAACGGTGCCATCTGCATCGTCGACGGATTCCATCCCAGCCAGCTCAGACAGTGCCACGCCGTCAATATAAACCCACCCGTCACCAGCGGCGACGAGTTCCAGAACATGTGAAGTACGGGCAAGATCGTCGGCACTGAATATTACCTGTTGATGGGCGTCCGGCGTTTCGCTGTAGAAGCTGACATCCTGAACGAAGACACTGTCGACATAGACCGCCGCCGTGCCGCCCCACGGTTGCTGATCGGCGATCAGGCTGACCGTCGGGCCGGTGAAGCTGATCGACGCCGCCGCACCTGCATCGCTGGTTTCATGCGTCGTCTGATCAATCCGGCCGGACCAGCCGGTCTGAAGCACCCAGTTACCGGCATAATTCAGCCGGGCGTCGATGTCATCGATCACCATCATTTCGTAACCGATCGCGTCCATATACTTCAACTTCACAACACCCATCGCATCAGGAGCGGGCATCGGATCACCGTTATTCTCAAGCCATCTGACATGTCCATCCGCGTTACCGCCGTCGTCGTCGTCGTTCACTACAATTTCAAATCCCATGACCTCGCCCGCCAGCGGCAGTCGCCTGAGCGACAGCCAGGGCAGTTTCACTTCAATACGGTAACCACCCGGCCGCTCGGCGGTGGCGAACTGAGCGCCCGGTAACGTCTGAATCGAACCCGGCCCGTAATGCAACTGCGGGTCATTTACCCGGAAGCCGAGTCGGTAATCATTACGACCGTCACAGGCATCGCCTCGGCTGTTATCCGAATCGATGCAGATCATCACGCTGTCATCCTGCCACCACGATTCAGCCGGGTTATCCGTAACCAGTACATCATCAGTCACATCGATATACAGGTAGAGAAAATCAGGATCTGCAACAGACCGGCACAGGCCGAACAGATCCGACGTGGCCGGCGCGGGGCTGACGGTGCTTCTGAATATCGCATCCTGGCCGGCCGCCGACCATGCGGATTCACCGGCGTCCGCATCGACCGTAATCGCGGGCGAAACGGTACTGAAGTTGATCATACCTGCCCGTTTCAGACAGAAAGTCACCTGGTCAGCATAGTGGCCATCGAATTCAGGATAACTGGTGTCGTTGTAAATATTTTCATTGGTCGATATCTGAATTGATATCAGGTTGGTATCCGTATGCAGCGGCATGACCGCCGTTGTTCTTTCCCAGGTGTTGATATCACTGTCAGCCATGATATACCGGTTACCACGCATGAAGAACTGTTCATTCTGCATCATTGTGCCGTGACTCGATACCGGCCCGTCGAAATTCCTCATTACCACACCCATCAGCGTATCCGTCTGGTGGTCGACCTGAATGCGGTTGAATAAGGCTGACAGGCAGGCGACTACATCGCCCGCTTCGATCAGTTCAAGGTAATCCGTGATATCAACCACCTGCATCACCTCGCAGGCAGTCGTCACATCCGGATTGATATAATCATTCCACCGCGTCGACTCGGCCTTCCACATGAGCAGGCCGTCCGGCGGGGTAATACCGTTCTCCGCCGAGGCGAAACTGAAGTAATCGGTACTCCAGATACCATAAACATTCGGTAGATACGCGATCCGTTCCTGCACCTCGAAACCGGGATTCACCGCCAGGTTATCACAGACCGGATAATCCAGCGTCAGCGTAAGTTTCAGGTAATCGACCCCGGTTTCATCGTGGATGTACAGGTCAAGATAGCCTCTTTCATTCATCGAATCGATCAGACTGACGAATGAACCATCCGTCTTCGGCAATGCATCTATATCGAGTGTAAACACTGCCTTTGAACCGGTATACCACGAACCGCCTGATTCGGGCAGGTTCACGAAGTCGTACCTCCACGTCGCTGTTTGAGGATGCGTACCCGGCCCCGTGAACTGCAGGCCGATACCGTCATTACGTGGGTTATCCTCTCCTGCAACCAAACCCATTTCCAGCTCGGCCCCGATGATATTCGGCGGCAGGTCAGTAAACGCATGACCGAAAACGCCATTTACCGTGCGGCTGATGGGCCGAGGCTTGAGTCCCTGGCCTCCGATGATGGGAAAGTCGTCAAATCCTGTCAGACGATCGGCGTGAGCATGACTCGACGTCCAGTCCAGCATCCATTCACGCATCGTCTCCAGCGGTGAGGACTCCGCGTACGACCCGAAATCATCCGGCTCATCCGCCATGTACACCACTTTTACCTGACCTGACAGTGACCCCGAAAGCGCCATCAAAACAGACAGACATACGAACATCGCAACCCGGCTGATCGAACAATTACATCTTGTCATCGCAATTCCCCTTGTCATAAAAAGTTTTATAAAATGCTAACTCCCGAATCCTTGATCGGAAATTCTATCGCCCGGATCATTAATCCCGTTTTAGATACGCGATTGTAACAAGGCGCAGAATCAACGCAAGAAAAATCTGGAATATGTTGTTATTTTGCATTTTATTCATAAATAATTCTGTTATGTATATCATAATACATATTCGTGATTGCGAGCCGGAAGGTAAGGTTCCTTCGCAGTTTCCGAACGTATGGATATGAAAGCATATCCGACAGCGGAGCTGCGCGGATCTGTTACGCATCGCTTGATACTTAACTTGCCGAATACTGAATCGTATGGATCAGGGTGGACGTTATAAATGCATTCTGCGGGTATATATCAGCCATTCGAGCATGAGCAGTCCCATCGCGGCCCATATAAACCAGTGCCATACTTCGCGTCGAACGGCGATGCGATTCGACTGGCCGGTGACTGTGCCGGAACCTGTCGGCAGGTCAGTCACCGGGCGAAGATCACTTTCCGTTTGGTCCAGCAGATTCACCGCGAAACGTTTGTACAGTGCCGAGACCGTGTCCGCCGTTTCATAGATACCCGCGCGTGGAAATACCGGCAGGACGGCGCGGCCGCTGCGTACTTCGGCTTCGAGCGGTACCGGGCCGGTGTATTCAAGCCGGGCTTCACCCCCGTCCACGGGAACCATGACCACATCGCCGGGCCGGTAATCGATACCCGCCTCATCCACCAACCCGCCCAGGCCGAGCACCTGCAGGCTGTTACTCATGAAGACCGGGAAACTGACGTACAGCGGCCAGTTCGAGTTCAGGATATTGAAGCTCGTCACCACATGTCTCCGGCTTTCGTGAACCATTTCCGCGATCAGCGGTCCGGACTGACCGGTCGCCAGTATCTCCGCCTGCGGTGGCAGGACCAGCCGGCCGGGACCTGCCAGCACAACGTCATCGAGTACCACATAACGCAATACGGGATGATCGCGGCGCCAATCGAAGAAGAGCTGGCCGGCATCATCCGAGTCTTCCGCCTTGTGTATTGCCAGACCGTCGATCGGCGGCGCGGCGCCGAGATAGATACTGCTGACAGGCGGTACGGTCGACGGTGAATAATCGTCAAAGACAATCACATCGAATCCGCTACCCGCCCCGCCGACCAGGCCGGTCGGATCCCATTCCCCCCGACTCAGCGACTCGGGCGACTGGTTCTCGAACTTCTCAGGCGTCATCATAACAAGATCGCGCAGCCCGACACTGCGAATCACACGTTCCAGGAAGACATTTCCCGACGATACCAGCAGTACACGCAACTGACGCGCTGGTGCAAGGACCAGCCGGGCGGTATCGTCGGCCGGCAGATCGTCCGCTGCATCGTGCGACAGCTCGATGAGCACCGAACCGGGCAGAACGAAATCAAATTGAAGCGACTGGATCGCCGGTTCATCACCGGCAGCGGACAGGTCAACCGGCTGGACACGGCTGAGCCGGCCGTCGATCGCCAGCGACAGGTTCACCCGTCGAGGCGAATCCCCGTAATGGGCCACGCGTGTGAAAACCTGCACGATATGCGGCTTATCGACGTCACGACGCGCCGATAACGACACAATCCCGATATTGTCAGCCGGTGAATCTTCCGCATTGACCGTTACATACTTGAGCATCGAGGCCGGTACCGCGGGCAGGTTATCCATATCCAGATGCACGCGGCCGTCGGATATCACGTAAACCACCAGCCGGTTGGGCGACCCGCCGCCGTTCTGCGCTTCCAGGGCAAACGGTTCGATCAGCTTGAGCGCATCGCCCAGGTTACTGAACTGATCCGTCGGCTCGATCCCGCGTATGGCGCGTCGGAGCAGACTCAGGTCCGTGGTGAACGGCTGCAGAACCGTCGCTCGCGAAGCGAAACTCACGACCATCACACCCGATGACGACCGCCCGTCACCCGTCACATACAAATGATCGATCTGCTCGAGTGCCATGCGTTTCGCTTCCGCCAGTCGACTCGGGGATACATCCGCCGCGTTCATGGACGCGGAATGATCGATCAGAATCACCACACGATCACCCGGATTCGCCGTCGCGTCCATCGCCGGTCGGGCGACCGCCAGCAGCAGCGCCGCCAGTAGAATAAGCTGTAATAACAGCAGCAGGTTCTTCCGAAGCTTCTGGAACGGCGAGTTCACTTCGAGGTCATGAATCGCCCGCTTCCATAACAGCGTCGAAGATACATCCAGCCGGCGACGCCTCAGCTTGAGGAAATAAAGCAGTACCAGCAGCGGAACCGTAATGCCGGCGGCGATGAGTGCGGTAATGGGAGAAAGGAAATTCATGGGAGGTCGGTCTATTCGTTTTCAGTCTGTTAACTTTCAGTTTTTTCAGTAGATGGTCTGAATCTCATCCTGCTTGTCTCAGATTGAAAGTCATATCATCCTATCAGGCCGCGTTGCCTGAGATACTTGAGTACGAGCGATTCCATTGAAACGGACGTTTCGCTGAAGAGGTAAGCGATACCGCGTTTGAGTGCCTGTTCGCGGACGTACTGGCACCAGGCCTGCAGGTTGGCCTTGTATCGCCGGATCAGAGCCGGGCCGACGGAGACCTCGGCGATATCGTCGTCTTCGACATCGTGAAGGCGAAGATCACCAGCTACCTGGCCTGCCGCGGGATCGACCTCCTGGGGTGACAGCACCTGAATCAGGTAGACATCATACCGGTCCGATGCCAGGTACCGCAGAGCGGCGGGCAGATCGCCCTTGTCCAGGCAATCACTCACGAGAATCACGACACCCGGCCGGCGCTGTACGAGCGCGAGACGTTTGCAGACGATTTCCAGGTGACCCGCACCGTCGCCGTTATCGACCGCCGCACTGTTCTGCAGGTAATCCAGCATCCGCATCACCGGGCGCCGGCCTCGCATCGGGCCGGTCTGATCAATGATCGTGTCACTGAAACGATAGATATTCACACGGTTGAAGTTCACCAGCCCGATATAACCCAGTGCCGCCGCCAGTCGCCGGGCGTACATCAGCTTATTCGGCTCGCCGTAGTCCATCGATTTCGTCACATCCACCGCGATATTCACCGACAGGTCCTCTTCCTCCATGAACAGTCGAAGAAACAGGCGATCCAGCCTTGCGAACAGGTTCCAGTCGACGAAGCGAAGATCGTCACCCACCACGTAATTCCGATAGTCCGCAAACTCGATCGACTGACCTCGTTTCTTGCTCCGGCGTTCTCCCTGCATCTTACCCTGCAGAATCTTGCGAGACAGCACATCCAGCCGGTCCAACTGGCGCATGAACTCCGGCGAAAGAAGCGACCTGTCATCACGATTTGCAGTGGAGGTGATCGGCATACGTGTTTAAGCCTTGAATTTGAGTTCTTCAGTCTGCAATTACGATATTTTTACTGTTTCGCCATTTCGACCGGCAGTTCATCGAGGATATCCTTCAGGATCATATCCGAGGAAAAACCTTCTGCCTGGCCTTCGAAGTTGAGCAATACGCGATGGCGCAGTGCCGGCAGCAGTACTTCGCGAATATCATCCACTGCGACATGTGCCCGGCCGTCGAGCAGTGCTTTGACCTTTCCGCCCAGGACCAGTGCCTGCGCGGCGCGGGGTGATGCGCCGAACCGAATGAACTGCTTCGCCTTCGCCGTTGCGAATTCGCCGGTCGGATGCGTCGCCAGTACGCAGCGGATCGCATAGTCCTGCACATGGGGCGAAATGATCACCCGCCTGACGATCTCCTGGTGCTTGAGAATCGACGCCGCATCGAGAACCGGTTCGATCACCGGCGACTCGGCGCGGGTAGTCCGGTTCACGATCTCGTGCAACTGCTCACGTGACGAATAACCCACATCCAGCTTCAGCAGGAACCGATCGAGCTGTGCCTCGGGCAGCGGATACGTGCCCTCCTGCTCGATCGGGTTCTGCGTCGCCATGACGAAGAACGGCCGTGCCATCGGGTAGGTTTCATGACCCACCGTCACACTGCGTTCCTGCATTGCTTCGAGCATGGCCGACTGGGTCTTCGGTGTGGCGCGGTTGATTTCATCAGCGAGAATGATCTGGGCGAAGATCGGGCCCTGGCGGAACTGGAACTCCCGGCCGGTCGCACCGTCGCTGCCTCGCGTCTCGACGACAATCGTTGTGCCGGTAATGTCAGCCGGCATGAGATCGGGTGTGAACTGAATTCGCGAAAACGCCAGTGACAAAGCCTCGCTGAGTGATCGTATCAGCAGGGTCTTGCCGAGCCCCGGCACACCCTCGAGCAGTGCATGGCCGCCGATGAACAGGCACAACAGTACACCATCCACGATTTCGTCATGCCCGACAATCACCTTGGCGATTTCACTCCGCACACGCTGGTAATCTCTGCGGAACTGTTCGGCCCTGTCAAGTAGTTCCTGTTCACTGCCTGTCTCAAATGCCATGACTGCTGTCTCCTGTCGGATACCGCATGAAGCAGCACCCCGAGTAAAAGAATCAATCTTCGCCGCTCATCCGCCGCCGCGCACGGCGTTTGGCTTCCATCAGCCTGCTGGTGGTATCCACCTGATCCGCTTCACCGGCATCCTCCGGTTCCTTCAACCGTTCCGCGGTGGGGGAACCCGCATTATCATCCGCGCCGCCGAGTGCCCCGGCCAGTTCGCCTGTTACCTCGACATCGGTCGCGGCTTCAAACTTCCGCTTTGACGACGGCCGTGCCGGTGACACGCTCTGGCCGGCCCCGGCGAGTCGTTGTCCGACTTCCTGCTGCTTCTGTTTCAACGTCGCCAGTGTCGCTTCCGCCGTCTCGATTTGGCGAGGCTGCATTATTGTTCTGATCACTGCGAGTCGCTCGCGAAGCCACCGGAAGACGCCGGGGCCATCCCAGGCGATTCGCCGGCAGGCGATATCCAGCATAACCAGCGCCAGCAGTACAACCAGCAGCTTTCGCCAGAGCGGGCGGATCGACCGTGATTCGAATACACGCGTTCGGTCATATAAATTTGATTCCCCCGGCGACTGTGGATCCAGCCACCGCCCGCCGGTCATCTCCTGAATCTCTTTCAGAACCGGCAGGTCGGAGTCGAACCGGCGCAACTCGCTGCCGGGCTTCCGGCCGGCCCCGGCGAAAGCCGTACGACGATTACCCTCAGGATCCTCAATAACCAGGTTTGCAATGTAATTACCCGCCTGCGTTGCCGGCAGTTCGGTTTCGTATATTCCCGGGCCTCGCTGCTCGAGCGTGACCGGCTCGACCGAGCCGTCGGGCATCATCACGCCGCCGCGGACCGACAGGAAATTACTGAACGACCCGGCCCCGTCGCCGATGTCGCTGTTCACCGCGTCCAGACGGATTGTCAAACGTTCACCGTCCACCGAGGCAACCACATCCACCTCACGCGTCTGCGTGGGCCGGGCGATGTAGCGAGTGAGTCTGAGCCAGAAGTCGTCGTAGCCGTGCCATGCAAGCCAGTAAGTCGCCCAGCGGTTAGTCGCGTCGGATGTAAACGCCGCCGTTCGCCCCAGCCCCACCTGCCAGTGTGCGAAGACCGGTTCGTCCTCCTTGCCGACCATGGGCAGGAAAACTCGCGGGTCGTGCTTACGCCCGGTCAGAACCAGGCCCTTCAACTCGGGCACGGCCGTGACACTTGCCATTACCGGCGAGCCGGTAGTGTACAACTGAGGAATAAACGGTTCTTCCCTGATCAGGTTCTTGCGGATCGTCTTCGCTTCCTTGATAAAGACCTGCGGCAGATCGTTCGGATTGACGACGGGGTGATACGTTCCGCCGCCCATCATTGCCAGTTGATTCAGAAGCTGGGCGTCGTGACCGTCTCCCACGCCGATCGTCGACAGGGTGATATCCGACTTCATCATGTTGCCCACCAGCCGGATGTAATTCCCTTCCTGGCTGATGCCGTCTGTGAGTAAGATCACATGCTTGACGGCGGCGTCCTGGACGTCGATAGGTTCGAGCATGTAATACGCCTGCTCGAGCCCGGAATAAATCTGCGTGCCGCCGCCCGGATGAATGGAGCGGATTTTCTCCATGACCCGGCCGGGATCGCTGAAGACATCCAGGTCGACAATGATTTTGGCCGAATGATCAAACGCCACCACGCCGACCAGGTCCTGCGGGTAAAGCGTACTGATCGCCAGGATAGCCGCCTCATTGGCAACTTCCTGTTGCGTCCGGTTCGTTCCACCGACGGGCGATGCCATCGAGCCTGACCGGTCGAGGACCACGACCAGTGCGCCCGAGGGCAGGATGGTCTGTGAAGGAATCCGGCAGGAGACTGGCAGGATCATATCCACGGGTGTGTTGGTCCATGCGCCTGCCCCGAAGCTGTCGGGCCCGCCGATCATGATGAATCCGCCGCCCATATCATTCACATACCGTGCCAGCATCCGCTGCTGCGTCGGTGAAACCAGGTCAGCGGGTACGTTCTGAAAAATAACGGCGTCGTAGCGTTGAAGCTGGGTCAACCTGGCGGGCATCGCGCCGCCCGGTACGATATCCAGTTCGACCCCGTGTCGCTCGAGCGACTTCGGCAGGATCATGCCGCTTTCGCCGGGCACATTATTGACGAAAAGCAATCGTCCTTTACCAGTTACCAGTGTGAATGTGTCGCCTTTGTTATTCGCTATCATGCCGTCTTCACCCTCGTTCGGCTCGAAGACGGCCTGGAACTTGTTCACCCCGGCGAATGCGAGGGGCAGGTCGATCTGCCTGACAGTGATGTACCTTCGACGTTCGTTTTCGCCTGACGTGGGGGTTTCATCGGACCAGTCATCGGGTTCGATGACCATGCCGGTGCTTTCACCGGACGGATCGAGATCGATCGGCAGGTCGTCATGCAGGACATGCAGCCGCCCGCGGGCGGGTTGCGTTGCTCTCAGGACAACGCGGATGGCCACGGTCCGGCCTTCGCGTGACTCGGCCGGTGCGTAGATATTCTCGACGATCACTTCACGATCGACATGGTAGTTAATGGGGAGGACATCGATGGTGATCCCCGCCGCCGCCGCCTCACGTGCGGCGGTCAGCACGTCGCCGGTGGTATCGTTGCCATCGCTGACCAGCAGCAGTCTGCCGGCGCTGTCAGCCGGGAAGATCGCCATTGCCGCGCGGATGGCATCTGCGGTATTCGTGCCTTCCGCCGGGGCATCGACCGTACCGGGATCGAGTTCGAGCAACTTCGAGGGCAGTGCCCGGACTGTCGGGCGATTGTCATAGGTAACCAGTCCGAACAGGTCGTCGCTTCGCCGACCTTTGCCGGACTGTCTCAGCCAGTTGCGAATCCACTGTTCGGCGGTAGGAGTCTCTGCGTCAGACGATGGGGCGATGTGATCACCTGTGGCGGGCATGTGCTGGGCAAACCGGCGGACCGATTCGGACTGATCGATCACCGCGATCACGGTCAGGTCGTCATGTCGCTGAACCACCTGGAACCCGGCCAGCATGCCTGCCATAGTCAGCAGGACAAGCAGGCGAAGCCCTATCGCCGTCCAGCGCCGTGCCGGATCCAATGTACTCAGGCTGGTTTGCCCCAGCCAGATCACGGGCACTGCGAGCAGCAGCAGCCAGAGTAGTTCAGGTTGATCGAATCGAAAACTCAATGCAGATTATCTGGTAATGAATAAACTGAATATCATGTCAACAGGGCATCCTGTCATTTCATTGGTGATACCCGATGGCACCTGCTTGTGCGATTATGCGATGAATACACGTTCATCGCGGTGCCGCGGGCGCCTGTTTCAATTCGCTAGCCGATTCCGGCAACTGGTTGAAGTATTCTCGTATTGCTTCATGGTAACGTCGCGGCACACGATCGTCAGCGACGGCCCGTTCGGCGTCGTCGCGAGCTTCGGTGACGGCCTGATCGAACTCGACCACGGATTGACCGGCGGCCATTTCGCCCTGTTCGAGCCAAGAGGCGATCACGCGGCCTTGCCGGTCCTTGATATCGCCTTCGGCATGTGCGGTATAAGGTCCGGTCCGTCGCTGTTCGCCGTAGGGATTACCACCTTCCCCGGTCCCCGCCTGCCTGCCGCCCGCACCGCTGCCGCCGCCCGGCATAGCACCGGGCGCACCCTGGTTCATGTTCTGCATCGTATTCTGGAGTTGGGATTGGGCCAGCCCCAGTTGCTGCATCTGCTGCTGCATCTGTGCCATCTGGTTCAACATCTGCTGCGAGGCGCCGGCGCCTTGCGAAAAGCCCTGCTGTTGACCCTGGCTGAGTGACTGCGACATCCGGTTCATCGACTGGCACATACCCGATGAGCACTGACTCTGATTGCCCGCGGCCTGTGACTGCTGCTGCATCTGTTGAATCTGCTGCGCCTGCTGTTGTGCCTGTTGTTGAGCCTGCTGCTGATTCATTCCCTGCTGCTGCAGCGACTGCTGAATCGCCTGTTGGACCGCCTGCTGATTGTAGCCCTGCTGCTGCAGTTGTTGAATCTGCTGCTGACTCAGTCCGGACTGCTGGAGTTGCTGCTGAATCTGCTGTTGCAGTTGCTGCTGCTGCTGAGCGGCGGTCTGTGCCATCTGCTGCAACTGTTCGGCCATATTATCCAACTGCTCCTTGAGTCGCTGTTTGTCGGCTTCGGACATATTTCCTTCTTCGATCTGCCTGGCGAGTGTCTGTATCGCCTCGGCGGCGGCCGCATAATCGCCGCGGCGCATGGCGTCGGCGAATCGATCGGCGGGACCTCGCACACCGGTATCCAGCCGGCTCATGGCATTGCGAATCGACTTGAACTCCTGTTCCTTGGCCTCGCGTGCCAGATCGAGTTTATCCTGAACTTCGGAGAGTTTCGCCACTACTTCACGGCGCATCTCGGGATTGGTCAGGTCACGCTGTGTCAGAGCGGCGAGTTCCTTCATGATCTGGGTGGGGTCGGCCTCTTCGAGCGTGGCCTGCGAGCTATGGACCTGGCGGATCAGGGCGTTGGCGGCGAGGATTTCCTCTTCCGCCGCCTCGGCCTGCATCAATTCATACGCCTGTTGAGCTTTTCTCTGGCGAAGGCCGAATGGATCGAACTGATCAGGGGTAAAGACCATGACCAGTGCCAATATGGCCGCGAACACCGGCACGTACGACCATCGCCTGCCGAGGGTCAGCGGAAAGGCATCCGCAACACGCAGTGTACCCGCAAGTTCCTGTGCCTCGCGGGTGACCTGGCGTGAAAACGGGTCGTCATGCCCCTGCCCGGCCAGGTACATCGCCGTGCCCAGCCGGTCTTTGAGTTTCAGTCGCTCGTCAACAAGTGCGGCCACCGATGCCGAATCCGGATGCATCAGCCATGCCGTCAGCAGCGATCCTGTCACAGCCACAGCGGCGAGCACGGCGTAAGACCATAGCGGCAATCCGAGCATCATGGCTCGCTCGGTCATGAACAGCCCCGCCGCCGCCACCAGCCCCAGCATGACGAACAGCCCCGACTGATCAAGCCACATCTGCACATACAGGCGCATCCCGGCCCGTTTCAACACATGTCGCACCTGATCCTTGCCTTGGCTGTTCATCTGCAGAATCCTTAATCACCCGCCCCTTAATGATAACCCATCTTCCGCCGCCTATCCCCCATTATTCCAGAACGACACACAAAGTAAGACGATAAAACGACACGAAGAGTTCCGGAAATGGGGGAATATATCGCTGTAAACCCTTGTCAGACTCATAGATGCTCATAGATGCGCGCGTGAAAATGCTGTAGGATCAGGTTTTGCAGGTATTTAAGTGTCGCTCCATAGATGCGCGGGGAGGGGGTGAAGCGGCTTGGGGCGTGAGGCTTGGGGCGTGAAGCGGCTCGGGGCTTGGGGCTTGAGGCTCGGGGCTTGGGGTGGAGAACCATGGGGCAAGGGAGGG
>CAYRND010000102.1:0-14719 GCA_964425365.1 uncultured Phycisphaeraceae bacterium | reverse complement strand
CAGGTCACGACTGAAGCGCACCAGGGGACCTTGATAGCGCTGTAGTGTTAGTCCTGTGCTTTTGCCCTCTGATTTCGCCATTTCGAGTATGGTGAGCAGTTCACTGCCATCGCCTGGTATGGCAAGTGAAATAACGCCGTTCTGAACCTTGTAACCCGTAGCAATCGCGGTTGCACTGGCGGCTGAATCGGTGACGCCCCCGGTAACATTATGGGTGCTGCAATCGGCGAGACAGGGCAAGGATTCAAAGAAGAACGATTCGCCGTGGTAGCATCGGGCAGCCTTTACATGTTCGAAACCCATGCCGTCACCAATAAAGAATATTACATTGCGGGGCTGGGCGATAAGTGGGCGGCTCGCGGCGGCGATAAAACAAAAGCCAATCACCAGATATAACTGGAACCGTATTAATGTTGAAATATGCTTCATGAGAACTGCTCCTGTTGGCATTTTCGGTAAATCATGTTTTTCAATGATATATTCGTTGAAGTGATCAAAGCTAAAGTCTTGAAGTAAGATTTAATCATAACCCGATTCAAAAATAAATACAATATGTTTCTTCAGGGTTTTCCAAAGGCGCTCAACTGGGTGTGTGAAAGTGTCTTTGTTAGAAGTCGCGTATTTTTCTGTGCGAGCCGTTGGAATCTTCGATTCAGGGAATGTTATTTTTTGCCGCAGGCGCGACGGTGTTAGTAGTGGCATGAACAACACAGACAAGACACGGACACCGCGATGGACTCAAGCCTTTTTGTACACTACATCCCCTTAACATAAGGTATTTCATGCTCTGTATTGCAATAATGGAGTTCAACTCCGGATTTGCCGATGTGGATGCAAGATTCTGATAAAAAGGGAATTACAACTGGTTCTGAACAGGATGGCGACTCAATATCCTGTGGTTACCGTTACAGGGCCGCGTCAATCGAGCTTCGCTTGGGTCACCAGATCGCAAATTGCATATAAGGCATGGTTCAAGGCGCCTTATCGGCGAAAGCCCGTCAACGCCGGTTCGTCGACAGTTGATCAATAGGCAATCAACAATCCAACCCTTCATGCCCTTCAATCACTACATGGTAAAAACCATCAACTATCTGCGCCCATCCTCCACATCTGCGGATAACAAACCTCTCCTCCGCACCTCCGCACGCGATATAAATCCCCCCAATACCGATACCCGACCCCGATACCGACCCCCGACCCCCAATTTTGAACCTTGAACTTATCCCCCACTGCCCCATGGTTCTCCACCCCAAGCCCCAAGCCGCTTCACACTCCCCCCACTGTATTACTGTTCTCCGCCCCAAGCCCCAAGCCGCTTCACGCCTCCCCCACATCGCCACGCCGGCCATCGCGCGCACAAAATCACACACAAACACAACGAAAAACTGGATCACATTGGCTCGGATTGGATACAGATTGGATCAGATTGGATCGTCCTGAGATGCGCACAAATTGACGAGCTTAAACAGAATTGCATAGAGATAAAATGCCGGAAATACATCAAGTATCTGGAAATAAAAAACATATAGATTTACGGGCGGCCCCGGATCGCTCGAAGCGGATCACGCGCGCACAAAATCACACACAAACACAACGAAAAACTGGATCACATTGGATACAAATTGGATCAAACTGGATCACATTGGCTCAAACTGGATCGCCCCGCCCCGCACACACATAAAAACCGAAATCTCGAAACCCGACCCCCGATTCCGATCCCGATCCCTAATTTTGAACCTTGAACTTCCCCCTCCCTTGCTTCATGGTTCTCCACCCCAAGCCCCAAGCCTCAAGCCTCAAGCCGCTTCACGCCCCCCGCACGCACGCACAAAAAAACCGCAATACCGACACCCGGCCACAACCCCGATGCTGAATGTCTTCCACACAATCAGAAATCCACAATCAATTGCCTCCAAACCTTGAACAACACTCATTCAACTCAATACAATCGCTGAAATGTCATCGCGAAATCTCATCGCCGCTCGTTCCACGTGTTTCTCCCAGTTTATATCGTCATGATGCTCAAATGCGTAGATCACCGACCGACTGGCCGTAATGATCGCACCGAAACCATCATCATGAAACGACGACCTCACCTGCTCCGCCGTCCCACCCTGTGCTCCATAACCCGGTACCAGGATCAACTGCTCAGGCATGCGACGCCTCAACCCGGCAATATCTGCTACGTGGGTCGCTCCTACCACCGCTCCCAGCAGGCTGTAACCGCAATCACCCAGGTAATCAGACTGAAGGCGGCCCGCTTCACTGAGAACGTCCGCCATGGCTTCACAAACAGACCGGCCGTCTGAGAGTCTCAAACCCTGAATCATACCACTTCCTGGATTACTTGTTCTCACTAACACAAATAATCCCTTCTGATCACGGGCAGCTACCTCGATAATCGGCTCGAGCGCATCCAGACCCAGATATCCGTTCACTGTCAGGGCATCCGCACCAAATGGGTCGGCCAGAAGACCGGCAGCGTAATGCGCGGAGGTCAGACCGATATCACCACGCTTGGCATCACATATCACCAGTAAACCCTGTTTCTGGCCCTCAGCAACCAGGCGATGATACGCCTCCAACCCGCCTGCGCCGTATCGCTCAAAACAGGCTATCTGCAACTTGATACATGGTACATAAGGCGAAACAACCGCAATAACACGACTCGAAAAACGGTAAATGGCCGATATGATCTCGCCCGCATCTTTCATCGCTTCGCCACGATCTCGGTACTCTTTCGGCAGACGCTCATACACTGGGTCGATTCCGACACATACCGGCGAACCCTTGGATCTGCATTGTAATTTAAACCGATCTGCAAAATGATCCATAATCACTTCCTGTCTGATATACGATAATCCTTCATTATCCCTCTTGCCTGACCCATCGACAACCTGCTTACACTTCAGTTCATACAACAATCAGGTCATCACGCCGTTTACCGCTCGCCGACGCAGCAGATAGATGAACATCGGACCTCCTCCCATTGCGGTAAAGATACCAATCGGCATCAGTCCGATGCCGAACAGATGATGCAGCACCGCACTGACTACGTCTGCCCAGACCACCAGACCCCCGCCGATGATCGCCGATCCGATCAATAACATCCCGTGCGACGGCCCGAAAAGAAGCCTCGCTATGTGCGGGCAGATCAATCCCACAAACGCCAGCGGACCGGATAAAAATACCGCGCAGCCCGCCAGAACGCTCGAATTGAAAAATAAAACAAAACGCAACCTCCGTAGATTGACGCCCAAACTATGTGCTTCCACCTCCGATAATGAAGCGATATCGATCGCTCGTGAATAATAAACCGATACCAGCAGGCATCCTGCTATCAAAATCCCTGCCACGCTCAACTCCACGTCACTGACCATCGATTCGTTCAAATAACCCATCATCCACTGTGCCAGGTTGTCACGAATTCCGCCAGGACCGGTCAGATAATTGAGAAATAGAATAATCGAGCCGTTCACCGTACTTAATACCACGCCGGTCAATAGCAGACTTAACGGATCAAGCATGCCACTCCGGCGACTGAACAGATAGACCACCCACATCGATAAACCCGCGCCCAGCATCGCGCCGAACTGGGATGATATCTGACCCAGACCAAAATAATAATCCAGTATGCCATGCACCATAACCCCCACACCCGCTCCCGTCGACAGACCCAGAAGATAGGGTTCCGCAAGCGGATTACGCAGCAACGCCTGCAGATTCACTCCGCTCGTGGATAATCCCACTCCCACCAGAATCGCCAATAAAATACGAAATATTCGCGACGCCCATAAATCGCCCGCTACCGGACCCGTTGGAAAACCAAATGATGATGTGCCCGTATACAGGTGTGCAAATACCGAGATCAACAACATGGCAATCAAAAATGTCAAAATCACCCATACATAACGCCTGTGAAAAACCCTATCGCTATCAGCTTCTGATTTCATGGCTGCTCCCACTCGGAAAAACACCCTTCATATCGATCTGCCAGTGTTTCCGACAGCTCCGGATGAATCAATCCTGCCAGTTTCAGCCCGCATTGCGGCAGTGAAGTGCCCGGCAATAACACCAGAGGATCATTGACCAGGTAGATCCTGCCCGCCTTGACAGCGGGAATCGGCAGACCCTCGAATGCCGATAGTCTCACATCTCTCGTCTCAAGCGGCGGTGAATTCGGTAACAGCAGCAGAATCACCTCCGGCTGCATCGCTATCAGAGACTCACGGTCAAAAACAGGTGCCGTCAACGTACTTGCTCGCGCCGCGTTCACCCCGCCCACCACATCCAGCAACTGGTCATGAACGGTCCCTCTGCCGCAGGCCATCACTGGATTCACTCCGATAGCCAGTAACACCTCCGGCCTGGACTGATTCGCCACAACACGACGAAGACACGATAGCTCGACTTCAAATCGCGATCGAAGACGACGGGCTTCAGAGACACACGATAATACGTCTCCAATACTCTCTTCTCCCGCTTCCGGCCCGACTTCGCCGTCAGTGGCATATATCATCGTTGATATCGACGCCAGCGTCTCAGGATAATCATAAACCACCAGCCGGAAACGTCCGTTTTCCGCCATCGATCGAACTCGTTCCGGGACTGACCGACGGCCGCTTGCCATGAATACGTGCGTCGGACGAAGCGCCATTAGCATTTCAATGTTCACATTTCTGAAATGACCCACCACAGGAATATCACCCGATACCATATCATCATGTTCCGAAATCCCCACTATCGAATCGACATACCCCAGATCAACCAGTATTTGTGTAATCGCCGGACTGAACGTGATAATCCGTAATTCCCCCGGCAATACTTCACCCTGCCACTGCGCAGCATCTTCGCAACTCGATAACCACAATACGGCCATCATGACCGGCAATAAATGCAATCTGACACTGATCAGTGACATGCATGCATCGTAATAACGCCTCGCCTGTTTGCCAATTCGATATGCCCCCGCACACATCACGCCCACATGAAATACCGGAAAACGCAATCAGGTATGATCCGACTGGTTAACTTCCACCTTATCGGCGGGAATCATCGGCCGATCTGACCCGGTGTCAGCCTGGTAAATATCATCCAGCCCGGATCCGTCCGATGCCTGACGCAGCAAAAGATAAATCCAGGTCTGCGCCGAAAAGTAATAGCTCACGGCAAAGGCCGGCATCAGGGCGATCAGAAGCTTTACCCACACCATCACCAGCCAGGCCGACACCATCGCAAATCCCGATGTCTGAAGTATCGGACTGTTTGAATTCCGGAATAACGCCTGCAAACCCAGTTGCGGGTCCGGCAATATCGCGTCAAACCGGGGCATCGTTACTGCCTCCCCACTTAGATCTGTAAATGCCCATAATCCGACGAATGCCTTCGTTACCCACAATGTCAGAAATACCACCAAACCGACAAAAACGTAACCTATCGCTCCGTACACTATCATCACCGCCGTATAGAAAAGAAATCGCCACGGCCGACCAAGGACATAATTGTAACACCGGCTGATCGCGTCGAACGCATCCGTCCCCTCTACGGCGAGACTCGGATATAACAGGTTGCCGCCGGCCGCCAGTCCGATCAGAAGCAGTGCGATCAGAAATCCTCCGAACAGCATCAACCCGAACAGTGCACCCCCCGCTATGTCAGTCACCGGTAAATTGAATAATACCAATCCGCTCAACGCCAGAAGAAGACCAATCACCAGCGCAATCACTGCCGGAATAACCGGCGCCAGTACATACCAGAGATAACGGCCCGCCGTGAAGCGTATCGACTCGAATGCCGAAATACGCTCACTTCGGCCCGCCTGCAACGCAGCCTGGCGCGAAATCGCACCTCCGATCAACGCAGTCCAGAAAAATGTATACGTGAGATAGACCGCAAGAAAACCCGGATGACAACAATATAACCAACTCGGTATTGAGATGACCATCGTCCTCAATGCACCCAATACCCCGCCGAGGCCTGTATCATCGTCTGATAAAAGTGTACGGAAACCGAAATCCAGCGATGTCGCGGATGCGATCAGACGCTCGAACGCCTCCAGTTCACTTGCAAGTATATTTCCGAAAATACCTTCTGTTAACTCTGATTTCGGATCTGATCGCTGCGCATCCAACCACGATTCAAAAGTGCCTCGAGGCTGATGAATGTATTGGTCTACCTCACCGGGATACACCTGCGGACCCCAGACAAAATCAAAGAAATTGCCGCCGATATAAAGGAGCACCGATAGTAATAACGCCAGAAATAATTTCCCCGGCCGAATCGCCATACGAAACGATTTGAAAATATGAAGAAATGGAAACAGTACAAGCCAGTCAAGTGATTCAATATGAACACGCTGTTTGGAATCTGTCATGAAGGTCCCGTTGCTGATTCGCCGTTCCCTGACCGTTACTTGCCGACTCGCAGATAATCCGAAAGTCAACGTGACGTCGAAGCTTCGCTCGATGTTTCAATAACGTTGTTTTCGTAACTTGCCTCATTGTCGATCTCAGTCGGATTTGTCCCGGCCTCAATCGCCCTGATCTTGTTCACTCGCCTCAAATGGCGACCGCCCTCGAACTCCGTTTTCAACCACGTCTGTACGATACGCTCAATAATACGCATCCCGAGCAGATCTGCCGGAAGACACAACACATTCGCATCGTTATGACGACGGGCTATATCCGCACATACTTCATCATGAACAAGGGCCGCCCTGACACCTTTTACCTTGTTCGCGGCAATGCTCATACCGATACCCGATCCGCAGATCAGTATACCCAAATCGGCAACACCATCCGCCACGGCATGCGCAACCGGATACGCCATGTCGGGATAGTCACACGTCCGGCCGATACACGCACCCAACGTCAATACCTTATAACCCTGCTGCTGCATCATGGGTATCAACTGGGCGAGAATATCCGAACCGCGATGATCGGCGCCAACCGCAATTTTCACTGTTCATGCTCCTTTATCCGGTACGCTATCGATTGACTTATCTGCTCCGCTGTTCGTTGATAGGAGTCGATATCCATTCCCATGGGATCTTCAATGTCCGCATCCGGATTCAGACGATGTATCTTGTCCGATGCCTCTGGTATCATCTCGATCAAGACGTCACGCTGGTTGCCTGTCATACAGTATACCACATCCGCTTCTCGAACCAGTTGCATCGTAACCGGCTGCGAACGATGTGATGATAAATCTATGCCGTAATGACGCATCGTAATTATCGCTTCCTCACTCGCCGGCATACCGCTGCCCGCAAATACTCCCGCCGTCACCACGTTATAACCCACCGCCTCGATATCCTCCACCTCGATCCCACGCGACTTCGCCAACGCTTGACACGCCAATGCACCTCCCATCGGTGACCGGCATGTGTTGCCGCTGCAGACAATCAATATCGTACACCGCAATAATCGCCGAATCATACGCTCGTCATAAACACCCTCTCGTTCTACCTGAATACGCAGATCGCCGCCCACATCCGTTACGCGGACAACAGTCGATTGCCTCGCATATCGACTCGGCCCGCCATCCACAACCATCTCCACCTGACCGTCAAGCTGACGCATCACTTCACTCGCATCTCGTGATACCGCTTGACCCGGTAAATGCGCCGCACATGCCACGACCGGACAGCCCGCAAGCGACAGAATCCGACGCGTAAGAACATGTTCGGGACATCGCAGGCCGATCGTATGATCATCACTGTATATCCGACCGCGATGGGTCTCCCGAAACCCTTCAAGTTCTGACAGTTTTCGTTCAATCTGTTCAGCTCGCTGCTCGATCAACAGCGTCACCGGACCCGGAAAAACCTTCTTGATAAACGGCTCCAACCTTCTACCGACCTCCACGTAGGTATGAACTGAACCAGGTTCAGGGATATGGACCGTATAGGCTTGATCAGGACGACTACCCTTCAATTCACATAATCGCCTGAATCCCTCGTCATGGCCCGCAACGGCCGCGATGCCGTACACCGTTTCCGTAGGCAAAGCCACCAGCCCGCCTTCACGTAATATCGATGACGCCTGCTCGGCAATCTCCTGGGCCTGTTGATGATTCCCGGCTTCGATCGTTGCAATCTGCATGAGACTCTTATTATCCTCTGACCAAACTGATCACGCAACTATTTATACCATAATTACATACATATCCGAATCCGTAACCCTCAGCCGACACATATCCTGTGACGGCATAAGCTTATATTGCAAAAACCGGTTTTCAACCTCAATCCGATTATTTCCTCGATAATCACGCACTTATCAAAATCAACCGGTTCAGTCCTCCTTCGGCTCGACCTGCGTCGCCACCGCTCGCAGATAACCGTCAAGATACTGATTCACAAAAACGTCCAATCCCTTTTTTGTCAACTCATTGTCACTGCCCCAGAGGCATACGCGCAAATCAGTGAAATCCGGGTCGATCTGTATCACCACCTGCCGATCAAAGTTCGACTCCTGCGGCAGATGCTGTGCAAAAAAGGCCGACAACGCATTCACCCCAGGACCACCGATACATACCGTCGGACGACGCTGCAATCGCTCATTATTCAAATACCAGATATCACTGCATACCACCGGCTCAATCGATTCATTAAGTACATCGGCATGCTCTTTCAGCCAGTGTCGAATGTGCTCCCTCAACTGGTAGGCCAGCGGACGATCCGCCTCCTCCGCACGAAGATGCGAACCGACTACCAGCAACAATAAATGCGTATGTTCATCTCCCAGACTGGTTTCCTGTTCCTCTGACATCTCCGGTACCTCACTTACACACCATGACCTCCAAAAACCCTTCTATCGGCCACCCAGTAATACCGCCAGTAATCCTTTTTGCGCGTGAAGCCGATTGTGGGATTGCGGAAATACTCGACTGCGGCCACCATCCATTACGGCGTCCGTGATTTCAATCCCACGGTACGCTGGCAGGCAATGAAGCACGATCGCATGCGACGGGGCATGCGATATCAAATCCTCGTTTACCTGAAAACCGCTGAACGCCGATAGGCGACGACCCTTCTCGGTTTCCTGACCCATGGACACGAATGTATCCGTATAAATAACATCCGCATAACGTACCGCTTCAAACGGATCATGCGTCATGGTGAAATTCATGCCGGGAACAAACGACATGACACGATCGGCGAATTCCTGCTCAAGACTGTATGCCGGCGGACTCGCCAGTATGAAATTCACCCCCAGCTTGCCGCAGAACATCGCCAGACTTCTTGCAACATTATTGCCGTCTCCCACAAACGCTACCGTACGTCCTGACAGGTCCTCTCCGAATTCGTCCATCATACTCATCACGTCCGCCAGCGCCTGGCAGGGATGCGCTGAATCACTCAGCATATTGATCACCGGCACCGTACTGTACCGGCTTAGTTCAACCAGGCGGCCGTGATCGAACACCCGTGATGCAATGCCATGAACCATCCCGCAAAGCACGCGGGCCGCATCGCCCGCTGACTCACGATCACCGACTCCCACTTCCGTCTGACTCAATACGATCGCATGACCACCCAACTCGTACATCGCCTGCTCAAAACTGACTCGCGTACGCAGACTCGGCTTCTCAAATAACATCGCCAGTGTCTTGCCGCTCAATATCGGTTCATTACCCTTCCCCGATTCCCGCTCCCTGCGTAATGCACGACCTACCGACAGAATGTGCAACAATTCTTCAATATCGGCATGCGAAATTGTAATAAAGTGATTCATCGCCATCCTTTACGACCGGTTGCCTGAAAAACGACCGGCTCTCACGCTCTGACGGTTACTGGTCTGAACGACTCGTTCGATCTCACGATAGAACGATTTCCGTTCCTATGCCCTTTTCCGTATATACTTCCAACAACAGTGAATGGGGTATTCGACCATCTATTATATGGGCCTTTCGCACACCACCCGATAAGGCCGTGATACTCGATTCTACCTTCGGCAACATCCCCGCCGTGATCACCCCGGATTCAATCAGCGACTCGATCTCTTCCTTCGTCAGATGACCCGCAAGATCGTTCTCATCGCCCGATGTTCGAATGCCGTGCGTATCCGATACCAGTACCAGCTTCTCTGCACGCACCGCCGCCGCCACGTGACCGGCTACACTGTCCGCATTCACATTCAACTTGCCGCCAGAGGCATCACGCGTAATCGGCGCAATAACCGGTATGTAATTCGCCTCCGTCAGTGCATGCAGCAGATTCGCATTCACCCAGTCCACTTCACCCACCAGACCGACGTCTAT
The DNA here is from genome assembly GCA_964425365.1 of uncultured Phycisphaeraceae bacterium. Classification (GTDB taxonomy): domain Bacteria; phylum Planctomycetota; class Phycisphaerae; order Phycisphaerales; family Phycisphaeraceae; genus CAYRND01. Next base: position 4,459 of record CAYRND010000102.1, on the reverse strand, counting down.
ACGGCGATTATCTTCCGTCTCAAGAAAAAGACGCTTCGCAAACACCGCACAACTCGCCAGGCTGTGAAGACCCATCGGCTTATGACCCAGTTCCGTAATGACCTGCAGAATATAATGGTTGATCTCATTGATCAGAACATGTTCCGCAATTGCAAGGGTACGATCATCCGTGTAACGCCGGCCCTGAACAAACTGAGCCTCAAGACCCGCTTCCTGCATCGACTCTGTAATACGCTTACCACCTCCGTGTACCAGGATCGGCCTCATACCGACCGTATCCATAAAACAGATGTCCTCAAGCAGCCGCCGCAGCGTCTTGGGATCATCCATGATCGAACCACCCACTTTGACCACCACGGTCCGACCCGAAAACTGACGGATATAGCCGTGTGCCTCCACCAGTGACGCAGCCTTGTCTATCGCCTCTTGCAAGTCCGTTCTCCAATTGATCAGGGCAGGAAAAAGAGTAAAGTGTATCGCCTGTGAACAACTCCCTCAACGCTTCATGCTCTCATCATGTAATATCTCGCATTCCAAACAATAACCATATAAATCCGCCATATCTGTTAATGGCCTGGTCGCACTGGCCAACCAACAACCCATACACTATCCTCTCGGAATCTCATCCACACGCAGGCCTGAAACCTCATCGCCGCTATGCCATATCGATTTCCATTCTCCGGATTTATCACCACATCAGCCATGTTAACAACTTGCGAATCTTGACGCGTGTCTTGCCGTAACATCTCTCATCTCGTCTGGATATTGACGCCGGAGCGTGATATATTCCAATTATACAGCATCAAATGGAGTTCAATCATGAACAGCAAACACATTCTGACAATTTCAATCCTCATGATCGCATCAGGTATTCTGACGGGTTGCGCCTCGTATGGCGATGATCAGAATTACCGTGAACTGGAACGCAACGAACGCCCTGAACGTTTCTACACCGAACCGGCTACGCAATCCGAACCGGCACATTCACAAATCGCCCTCGCCTCCCAAGACGACGAGGTCGAAATCATACTCGCCGATGCCGGTGGTAATGCCGAAGCTGAACAGGACCAAGCAGCTGAACCCAATGATCAGAAGCCTGCTGAAAACAAAAATGAGGATGACCAGACTGAAAAAAACATCGACAAAGACCTTGACGAGGTACAGAAGGAAATCGATGAATTGGAAAAGAACATCAAACGCATTGAACAATCTCAGACGGACCAGCCGGCAGATAAGACTGATATTGATCAGCAATCCGAAAAACCGAATAAACGTCGCGTTATCTCTTTTTCAGAACCTGTTACCGTAACCATACCAGGTAATTCTGCCGGAAAAAACGCCCCCCCGACGTCAGAAAAATCAGATAATCAAGCTCAACTTGAATCGGAAGACAACGAAACGTCGCATAAACCCACCAATGCACGTAAACCACGAAAAATATCGTTCTCCGAACCTGTCTCCGTCACAGTACCGGGGAAATCAGCAGAAGCGAAAACCGCCGCGGATCAGATCGATCCTGCTCCCGAAATGGACGCAAACTCGGAAAATATCAAAACACAACCTGAAACCGATGAAAATACAGAAACTGATAAGGCCGAAGACGATATGCATGACGCACAATCCTTAAATGGACTCGATCGAAGCCACTGGCCTCAGATCAGATTCTCTTCCGCCGAAGGTTCAACCGTACACCAACCCACTTACGTCGACCAGATCGATCGCGGTAAAGATCGCCGAAATGTTCTCGATGTCACAGACAATGAAAAACAACTGCAATTCGCGCTCGCTGATAATCAAGCCGAAAATTACAGCTCGGACAACCTGTTCGACTTCGTCTCCGCACCTGTCATTTCAGCCTGTGAACTGGTGACCGCACCTTTTAAAATGTTCTCCAACCCACCCATGGCTGATGTCGCCACGCCTGAACGGAATAACCACGCCGACAATCGATAAGATCACCGCTCATGCCCTCAATCAGCTACGATGGACAGAGTTTGAGCATCGACGGCCGGCGAATCTGGCTGGTCAGTGGGTCTATACATTACACCCGTACGCCACATCAGCTCTGGCGAAAACGTATTCGGGCAGCACGTGAAGCAGGACTGAACTGCATCGATACCTATGTCTTCTGGAATGCTCATGAACCTCAGCCGGGTCAGTTTAATTTCGAAGGTGACCTCAACCTCAGACAGTTCATTCAAACGATCGCTGAAGAGGGCTTATTCTGCATACTCCGGCCCGGACCCTATATCTGTGCGGAATGGGACTTCGGCGGTCTACCACCATGGCTGCTCGTAGACAATAACATCCGGCTCAGACAGGACGATCCCCTCTTTCTCGAAGCATGTGAACGGTATATCCGCGAAGTCATGAAACAGGTGCGTGACCTACAGGTTACCACACCCATACCCGGTAAAACGCTCAAACATCCCAATATGAATCTCCCAGGTCAGCCGGCCGGCGGGTTCATAAAAGGTTGCACCGGCGGCGGACCCATCGTGCTTCTCCAGGCTGAAAATGAATGGTTCTGCCAACATCAGGAACAGGCCGAAAAGTATCTCGGTATGATCGTCAGGTTCCTCAAGGAAAACGGCTGTGAAGTTCCCATTACCAATTGCAACGGCCTGTATCAGCGCGTCGAAGGGACGATTGATGCATGGAACGCCAACTGGATGCTTGACTCCGACCTCAGACAACTCGCAACAATTCAACCCGATGCACCACGTTTCGTCTCCGAATTCTGGCCCGGTTGGTTCGACCAATGGAACCATAAACATCAGGCCGGCATCGACGATGAAGAAATGATTTATCGACTCGCCCATATCGTCGCCGCCGGCGCTCAGTTCAATTTTTACATGTTCCACGGCGGCACGAACTTCGGTTTCTACGGCGGAAGATCGATCGCCTCTGATGACTGCTATATCACCACAAGCTATGAATTCGACGCGCCACTGCTCGAAGCCGGTGGACGGGCATGTAAATATCACGCCGCCAAACGCCTGTGTACATTCATCAGCCAGTTCCATCATGTATTCGCTAATCTCAAACCGCATCATCGACAGGTTTGCACCGCTCTCAGCAGTGAAAATCACCCCACAGGCGTTTTCCATCTCGAAGGGAATCAGGGCGATGTCGTCTTAATCGTCAAAAGCAAATCAGATCATACTCGACAGATCGAACTGCTGATGCCGAACGGACTCAGATTACCTGTCGACCTGGCCGATGATCGCGCCGCTTGGATACTCATCAATACCAACCTCGGCGGCGTCGCTCAACTCAATTATACCAACCTCCGACCATGGGCCTTCATTAATCGTAATACGCTCATTCTATATGGACCCGCAAACACGCAAGGTGTCATCTGCATCGATAACGCCACCTGCCATTGCCGCGTTCCCGCCGGCAAAAAACCACTCACAACACAACTCGGGCCGTTCAAACTCGTTGTCTTGAATAAAAAACAGGTCGATGCCGCTTGCCTCACGGACAAAGGATTGATCATTGGTGCCGATGGACTTGATGATCAGAATGAACCACTACCGCATCATGGCTTTTCCGAAATCACCGTCTTATCACCAACAGGTGATATCAGAAAAAATAAGGTAAAACGTCCTGCTAAATCACACGCACCGAAACTGTCCGACTGGCAGTATCATGATACCACTCGTTGGATATCAGGCGAACACGAAGACTTCGCCGCCATCGATGGACCGGCCGGACTCGAAGCTTGCGACTGCCGGTTCGGATATGCCTGGTATAAAATCGAATTGAATAAATCCGCAACCGGCAGAGTCATGGCGCCTCGGTCGGGAGACCGGCTGCATCTGTACCAGGATGGAAAACTGCGGAAAATACTCGGACGCGGACCGGCCGCGAATCAATTACCTGTCGCTTTGACTCTCGACAATACCGTCGTCGTCCTGGCGGATAATCTCGGACGATATAACGTGGGACAGTACCTCGGCGAAACCAAGGGACTGATCGATCACCTCTATATCGTCGAACCTCTCAAACCCGGACACCATCGTATTATCGACGATACTTCTCCCGATCCGTTTCTCTTAAGCAGCTTCGTATTCCGAAAACGTAAAGATGACAGCCGGCCCGCACAGTCCATCACTTGGAATATCAAACCACGGAAAAAACTGCCTGTCATCGTGGATATCTTCGACTTACCCTTTGACGCCGTCATGTTAGTCAACGGTAAACCGGTTGCCATACTCGCACACTTCGAACGCACCGGTCGGCACCGATTCGTTCTGGACCCACGTACGGATAGCCTCTCCAGTGGAAATAACGAACTCAAACTGGCGCTCTATAACCCGATTGCTGGAAAAGTTAAACCCGGCAATCATCTCAAATGCTGGCAGGTGACCGATATCATCACCGATAAATGCAAATGGTCGAATGGCATGAACTTAAGCTGCAAAATATTTCTCTATCAAGGCTTGGCGTAATT